>CAIQXC010000748.1 GCA_903875675.1 Akkermansiaceae bacterium | reverse complement strand
CTGGTTTCTCAGCGTGTCGCCCCACTCGATGCGGAAGTTGTCCATGCCGTGGAGGAACATGTTCATCCGGCAGAGGGCGTGGGTGGTGCCGTTCATTTCCTGGCCGAAGAGCGCGAAGTCGCGCTCATCGGCCTGACGGCCCACCTTGATGAGCAGGGAGCCTGAACCGCAGGTGGGGTCGCAGATCGTGTTGCCTTTTTTCGGCGCGAGCAGCCTAGCAAGCAGCTTGGAGACTTGACCGGGCGTATAAAATTCACCGGCCTTTCTTCCGGCGTCCGAGGCGAAGCGCTCCAGCAGGTATTCATAGACATTGCCGATCACGTCCTCCTCGCCGACCACCGAGGGTCGGAGGTCGAGCTTCGGCGAGGCGTAGTCTTCTAGCAGGAGCTTGAGCTTGGTATTCCGGTCGCGCGTTTGGCCGAGCTTTGACTCAGAGTTGAAATCCACCTCGCGGAAGACCCCTTCGAGTTTCGCCTTGTTCGCCTCTTCAATGCCGGCGAGGGCGATATTCATGCGCTCGCCGATGTCGGTCTTGTCGCGCAGGGCATGGACGCTATAAAAGTCGCAGCCGTCGGGGAGTTGAAAACGCTCGCGGGCCAGACGGCGGACGACGCGGGCCTGGTCGCCCTTGTATTCTTTGGTGTATGCGTCGCGGTGATCGCGCCAGACATCGGAGACATATTTCCAAAACAGCATCACGAGGATGTAGTTCCGATAGTTTTCAGCATCGACGACGCCACGGAAGGTGTCGCAGGCGCGCCAGGCGACTTCGTTGATCTCGGATTGATTGATTTTTTTGGACATGGGGACGGTATTCAGGATGCGGTGAAAGACGGGTTGGAGAGAAGGCGGGTCAGGGATTGTTCTATAAGTTCCGCGCGCTTGCAGCTGAGTTCGGCGACCAAACGGCGCTCGGAGGCGGCCAACCCGGCAAGGTTGACGATTTTCTGTTGGGTTTCCAAGGGTAAAACCGGCACCGGCAGCACGCGAAGGATTGCAATGGAAAGAGTCTGGACGTAGGAGCCCCGTGCGTGTGAGCGCAGGTAATCCTGGGTGGACTGCAGATTGAGGAAGCAGTGTAGAAATTCTGGCAGCACCTTGGGTGACTTGGCGCGCACGATGAAAAGCTGGCCGCCGGCGACTGCGTTGAGGCCGTCGGGAACCAGCGCGGCGGTCATGCGGGTGCCGCGGTTGGCTAGGAGAATGTCGCCTGATTTCACATGATAGCGGCGGTCGGACGCCTGTGCTGGATCAATGGGATGGGTTTCCAGGATGTGGAGTTCACCCGATTCCGTCAGGTCGCTGATTCTGAGGTAATGCGGTCCCCCTTCGACGGTGCGCTTCGAGGCATCGACCCCACGGAGAGTGAGGCCCATGCGAACGTCGGCGATTTCGTCGAGGGGAAGCTGCATGTTGGAGTCAGATGACGTGTTGGATATTGCAGGGAGGGTTGTAGTTCTGGAGCAGGTCGTTTTCCTTGGCGAGGCGAGCCGCCTCGATCAGAGTCACTTGGGGTTCACTGTTTGGTCCTGTCCGTTCGTCGGGAAGGGCCATATTTTCGAACACGCGGGAGACCATGTACGGCTCGTGTGCGGTTTGCAATAGAAAAAAGTCGCACCAGGGCGATTTGTGCCGTCCAGGCATAGTGTGCTTCCCCACTAGCTCTACTTTGTCATTTCAACTTCCAACTACTTGATTATCAAGGAGTTGGAACTAATTGCAAAATCTTCATAACTCGTTTATTATCAATAGCTTGCATTATGAAATGACAAAGCAGGGTTAGAGAATTCGCCGGGCTGGACGCACGCTGAATTCGCTTTGCATGGGCGCAGCGGCCGGAGGCACGCTGTCACGGCCTGCCGCGAGACGCGGCAGGCACTCCACGTGGCTGCGTGCCTCTGGCCGCTTTGCCCATGTGAAGCAAATGGAACACCAAGCCAAGCTCAGCGCGTCAAGCCTCGCCGGAAGTCGAGTTATGGGATATTGGCAAGGCCCATTCCGGCGTGGTTCTGCGCCGCCTGCTGCCGATGCAATAGAGCACAGGCAGCACGACGAGCGTGAGCAGGGTGTTACTAACAATGCCGCCGATGACCACGGTGGCCAGTGGG
>CAIQXC010000747.1 GCA_903875675.1 Akkermansiaceae bacterium | reverse complement strand
TTCTTCGTGGCTTCGTGCCTTCGTGTGCGATTCTTTTTGAAACTCCGGGAATCCGACTTGCTCGCGCCGTTGTCGAATACGAGGTCGAACACTGAGTTCTGAACTTCGCGGCATGAGGCGGGACGCCGCCTTGTCCTCCTCGCCCAGGCCCAATGTTCCTCCAGGGCAACCAAGAACTGCGCAGGAAAGCCATTGACCATTTCTGGCCGTGAGTCTTCAATCCCTGCTGGACGAGATGGTGAATTATGATTCTGTAGCTATGAAAACACACTTACTGAACGCATTTCTAATACTGATCGGAACAGCAGGCGATTCCGGTGGGTGAGGCCGACAAGACCAGCAACTGCTGGGCACCTGAGCTGTTTTACGATGATGCCACGAAGAAATGTCTCATCTTCGGGTCGTCCACCATCGACGGGCGGTTTCCAGAGACGCTCGACCGCGGTGACGGCAATCCCCGCACCTACGAGACCTCGACAACGGATTTCGAAAAAGTTTTTGTTGATGAAATTACTAACCACAACCGAGCTGTTATGCGCGATGGGTCTGATAACTTTGGCTTCGACAGCACATGCGACTGTGGCCGCCAATGGACTATTCATCGACCATACCGTATTACAGCGTGGCAAACCGTGCCCAGACTGGGTTGTTGTCACTCCTAACAAGACCATCGCGGCGACAATCGCCCAAACCCCGCCGGTTTACACCATCACGGCGGCCGTCGATGGCAAAGGCGGTGCGATGAGTTCGGCCACGGAGCATCAGGCTAGGAAGCCGAACATTTTGTTTCTGCTAGCCGATGATTGGGCGTGGCCGCATGCCTCGTGTCTCCGAACACCGGGGATCCTGACGCCGACTTTTGACCGGTTGGCGCGCGAAGGTGTGCTCTTCCGCAATGCGCATGTCGCCGCCCATCGTGCTCGCCGTCGCGTGCTGCCATTCTCACCAGCCAATGGCACTGGCGACTCGAAGAGGCAGTCAACCTGAACGCCTTCATTCCCGAAAAGTTCGCCGTGTATCCCGATGTCCTTGAGTCCGCCGGTTACTTCATTGGCCTCACCGGCAAAGGATACGGCCCCGGCACGAACAAAGGTAGGTCGCGCAACGCCGCCGGACCTGATTTCAAAACCTTCGATGCCTTTCTTGCCGCGCGACCCAAGGACAAACCCTTCTGCTTCTGGTTTGGCAGCCACTTCCCGCACCGGGCGTATGAGATGGGCAGCGGCGTGAAACACGGCATGGATCCAGCCAAGGTCGTTGTCCCACCGTGCCTTCCCGATATCGAAACGGTCCGCAGTGATATCTGCGATTACTACGATGCCTCACAGTCGTTTGATCGTCAGTGCGGTGAGGCACTCGCCGCGCTTGATGTGTTCGGCACCAAGGAATCGATTCAAGAATGGGAGCGCGAACTGCCATCGTCGAAGGCGACTGCTGGCAATCGCCCGGCATACCTGCCGGTGGACCAACCCATCGGACTGGTTCTCGCATCCGCATGGCTGGCCGACGTGCGGTCGAAGTTAAAGATTTCCGACACGCCGTTAGCTCATGTTTCTTCCTCTTGGGTCTTCAAGTCTTGTGTCTTGGGCCTGAGGCGCAGCATCCCTAGAGAACACCAACCAGTCAAACATCATGTTACGATGCGAGCAGCAACCGCCGGGTGGGCGGATAGAGTTGGAGAGTAAGTCGCCGCATGACTCATCTGAAAAATTGTGAAAAGCCTCAAATTTCAAGCATTGATAATCAACGGATTACAGCGACTTACTCAGGAGGACTGACC
>CAIQXC010000746.1 GCA_903875675.1 Akkermansiaceae bacterium | reverse complement strand
GCATGCACTGCGCATTGCATGGCGCAACTGGGGCCAGCAGATCCGGGTGCTGCCTCCGCCGAACTTGCTGAGCCCGGCGTATCGGGCCGCCTGCCACACAGAGATGGCGGCATGGGTGCCGATCATCCTCAACTGGTGGAAAGCCTTGCCACCGGCCCGCCGCCATCTGTTAGTCGGTATCAAGGTGGGTTGGGAAAGTTCGGTGGGAGTGAACGCATGGTATTACCCTAACGGCAACGCGTTGGCCGAGCACCCAGCCACGGATGATCCGAAAAGCGGACTGAAAAATACCGAGAAGAATGGCCCGGCCCTGCAGGCAATCTGCGAGATTTGCAGCCCAACCAAATAACATCCATCCATCATGAAATCGAATATTTGCTTGTTAGTCCCGGTTTTTCTAACATCCATGGCAGGGTTCGGCCAGGCGGCCGATTTCACTGGCATGGCTGACTGCTCGGCACCCGGCAGCAAACTGCGCGTAGAGGTCGGCACGGATGCCAGCGGGCATCTCGCCTGGCGCTTGGAAGCCTTGGGCCGGCAGGTCATCGGTGTCTCGCAAGCTGGGGTGTTGGTGGACGGAGCGGACAGCGGGGCGGCCGCGACGGTGGGCAAGCCGGTGTTGCGCGGTTTGGATGAACATTTCGAGTGGCGGGGACCTGACACGCAACGTCGCGGGCATTCTAAGGTGGCGGAGTTTCCGGTTATATCTAACGGCCAATCATGGACGTTTGAAGTGCGGGCCTTCGATGACGGCGCGGCCTACCGCTGCCGCATCCCCGGCCAAGGGAAACGCCATATCACCGGTGAAGCCGCAACATTCGTTCTGCCAGCCGGCGCGATTTGTTATGCCAACCCGAACACCGCCGCCTACGAGGGCATTCACCTGCGGGCGGCGGTCGAGAAACTCGAAGCGAAAGATGGTATCGGCATGCCTCTAACTATCGAGCTGCCTGGCGGCGGCTTTGCCGCCATCACCGAGGCCCAATCCATGGGCTGGAGCGGCATGACGCTGGAGGCGAGCGGCACCACGACAGTGAATGGATCGTTTCGGGATGATGCGAAGGGCTGGGATATCACTGGCGAGATCACCACCCCGTGGCGCGTGGTCACCGTGGCGGCGGACCTCAACGGACTGGTGCATGCCCCGCTGGTCGATGCACTGTGTCCGGCTCCCGATCCGCTGCTTTTTCCGCAGGGCCTGCACAGCGAGTGGATCAAGCCCGGGCGCTGTCTGTGGCAGTGGTGGGCGTTTGACGATGCGGGGACCCACTGGTCCAAACAGAAGGAATTTGTGGACAAGGCAGCGGCGCTTGCATGCCAATACTATCTGGTGGACGAAGGCTGGGAACACACCCGCCAAGAGTGGTTCAAGCCCGGCGACCCAGCCGGGGCCTGGCCACGCATGAAGGAATTATGCGACTATGGCAAAACCAAGGGCGTGGGCATCTGGGTGTGGCGCGGCTGGACCGTAAACTCCAGAATCCAGTGGCCCGGGCTCGAAACCCATGACAAGCGCGTGGACTTTTTCCGCCGCTGTCATGAGGCCGGTGTCGCCGGGGCCAAGATCGACTTCATGGATAGCGAGAGCCACGAGCGACTCGAATTCTATCAGGACTGCCTGAAAGTGGCTGCCGAGTGCCAGATCATGGTCAACTTCCACGGGGCTAACAAACCCGCCGGCGAGGCCCGCACCTGGCCTAACGAAATGACCCGCGAAGGGATCCGCGGGCTGGAATATAACAAGTGGGCGGCCAATCCACCGGACCACTACGCGACGCTGCCCTTCACCCGGATGCTTGCCGGGCATGCCGACGTCACCCCCACCACGTTCAACCCGGAGTTCCTGAAGGGCACCACGTTTGCCCAGCAACTCGCCTGTGCGGTCATATTTTCCACGCCCGTGCTGTGCTGGGCCGACAACCCCGCCCTCTATCTGGCCAG
>CAIQXC010000745.1 GCA_903875675.1 Akkermansiaceae bacterium | reverse complement strand
CCACTACACGCTCTTTGACAATGGCAACGGCCATAGTCCCCAGGTGTCCCGCGGCGTCGAATACGTGGTGGACCCCGTCGCCATGACTGCCACCCTCGTCTGGCAATACTTGGAAGCCCCGACAAACCTGTTTTCCTATTATATGGGCGATGTCCAGCGCCTGCCTAACGGTAATACCTTGATCAACTGGGTGCTAGGCGGCTACCCGAAGCTCACCGAGGTTCGCCCTGATGGCACCAAGGCCTTCGAGATGAACTGGGTGAGTCAATATGAGGCCTACCGGGTCTGGCGCTGCCCGTGGCAGGGGGTCGCCCTCAAACCCTATCTGATTCTTGAGGCCTATCCAGATAACGTGACGCTGCTGTTCAACCAGTTCGGCGATAGCAGTGTGGTGACCTATCGCATCTACGGCGGCACAACGCCACAGCCCACCACCCTGCTGGGTACCTCGGGCACAACGATGAAGAGCCTCAGCAACCTGACGAGTGGCCAGACGTATTACTTCCGCGTCACCGCCGTGAATAACAATGGCGTGGAAGGTCCCTACTCCAACGAGGAAAGCGTCGCCGTCAACATCATCAAACCCGGAAAGAACATGCTCGCCAACGGGGATTTCTCTGGCGGCACGGCTTCATGGTCGTCATCGGTCACCAGTCCGGCGGTTGCGACTTGGTCCACTACCAGCGGTTACAGCAGTTATGCAATTACCAATGGCGGCAGCAGCACCGCAAGCATCCAGTTGAAGCAAGCGGGTCTTCCCATGGTCTTGGCGAATACTTACGTCTTTGAGTTTGACGCCTGGACGAGCAGCGGCACTCGCACTATCGAAGCCAAGGTGATGCAGAACGGTTCTTCCAACACCAACTACAGCGGCACCAAGATCCCGAATCTCACCGCTACCAAGCAGCACTATCGCTACGTCTTCACCATGACAGCCGCAACGGATTTGAGTTCCATGATGGTTTTCAATCTGGGGGGTTCGACCAAATCCGTCTATCTTGACAACATCTCACTGTTCAACCCGCCGCCGGGCGACCTCAACCTGGACGGCAAAGTGGACCTGCTCGACCTCAAGCTCATGGGCACCGATTGGCGTAAACAGCAGTCGGGACTCACCTCGGACATCGACGGCAACGGGAAAGTGGATTTTTCGGATTTTGGAATTCTTGGCGATAACTGGTCGGGCACGCCCTGATTGGCTAGATCCTGATACGCGTAGAATGAAAAACTGAAACCAATATGATGAACCTGAAAAATGTGAGTTTGTTTTGTTTAGTCATGGTGGCACCGCTGGGTGTTTCTCCGAAGGCGATGGCCGATTTGCCAGTGGATTTCCCCAGCATCTCGGTAACAACGTACAATCCTGCGGCAGTTGCCGATGGGTACGTATTCCTTGAGGTCACTGATGCAGCTCCAGGCGGCGGCAACTACCTGATGATGCTCAAAAACGACGGCACGCCGTTTTGGTACCAGAAAGTGGCGTCAAACAATTACGATTTTAAGGTTTTGCCTAACGGATTATTGCATTATGCGGAGTTTTACCACACGCATTCGTGGACGGGTGGTGGGGATTGCACCCATGAGATATTGGATAATAATTATGCCTCCAAGGAAACGATTCGGGCGGGCAATGGCTATAATGCCGATGCCCACGAATTTCAGATGCTTCCTAACGGCCACGTGTTGTTGCAAAGTTATTACCGGACGCAGATGAACGTCGGCAAGTATGTGGCGGGAGCCTATCCCAACGCGATGCTCGCGGGGGCGGTCATCCAGGAACTCGATGCTCAGCGCAACGTCGTCTTCCAGTGGCGCTCGTGGGACCATTTCAACCTGTTGGGATATTACGGGCCCTATATGAATGCTAATAATCCGATGCGGCTCAATCCAACCATCGACGCGTTTCACCTCAATACCGTGGTTATGGATACCGATGGCAACCTGCTGGTCTCAAACTTCGGGATGGATATTTGGAAAATCAACCGGCAGACTGGCGCGATCATGTGGAGATTGGGCGGTCTGGCCAATCAGTTCTCATTCGTTGGCGAAACCCCGCAGGTGGCACTGGGGCATTTTTCCGGTCATTCACTCAGCCGTTTGGAGAATGGCAACATCATGATTTATTGCAATGCAGATCAGCTGGCGACCCGCACGTCGAAAGTGTATGAATACCAATTGGACGAGGTCAGTAAAGTCGCGACGTTGGTGTGGAGTTACACGCCGCCGACGCCTTACTATGCTTGGCACTATGGCAGCGCCCAACGTCTGTCCAACGGCAATACGTTCATCGGATGGGGCGGTGCGAATGTCATCCTAGGCATTGGCACCAACCAAGCGATTCCCGCCTGCACCGAGGTGGATGCGAGTGGCAACGTCGTTTTCGAGATGAAATTCAATGATGTGCGGGTGGCGAGCTATCGCGCCTATCGGATGGTGAATCCGCCTGATGCGCAAGCCAAAGTGGCGCAGGCGTTCTCGCTGATGGAAGGAGGATCGTATGATTTCGGGGTGACCGGTGTAGCGATGGACGTCAATACTGGCGGCGGTGGCTACAACCAGTTGCTGGTAAGGCGTGATGGTTATGCTCCGGTGGACCCGCTGTTTGACGGCAAGGCACCGCGCGTGTTGCCGTTGCGGGTGAAGATGACGGCAAGCAACATCAATGATCTGGCGGCTGATATCAGTTTCAACGCTGCGAGTTTTGGCTTCACCAACCCCGCCAATCTCACTGTGTATTACCGTGCCCAATCCGGCCAGGGCCAGTTTGTTCCCCAAGTGACCCAGTACTCGTTAGGCGCGCTGCATGCCACAGTGGCGATGAGCGCCCAGTCCGGCGAGCTTGGTGAATTCATCTTTGGCTATCCAGACGTGGCCGAGGTGGCCCTTGCGCCTACATTGGCGGCGGTGGAAAACTATCGTGGGGTTCAGCCCTTCGAGTTTGTGGGCGCATTGCCGGCCACTCCAGGTACGAATTATTCCGTCAATCAGCAACTGCCGGTCTGTCTGGCATGGTCGCCTAACGGATTTGCGGGTTCTTATCAGCTTCAGATTGCCACTACGAATGACTTTTCCGCCCCGCTCGTGAACCTGTCTGACCTGACGGATGCTTTCTACGTTTGGAGCGCTGCGGCCCCGGGCACCACCTATTTTTATCGCGTCAATACCACGAACAACGGCGGCACCGGTGGTTGGGCCAGCGGCTCGTTTCACACCGTGGCTCCGATGCTGGCGGTGGCGGCTCCCAGCGGCTTCGAGGCCTGGCGGCGCGGCCAGAAGTATTTCGTCCAGTGGCAAGGCAATACTCCTGATCCAGTGGTCATTGACCTGTACAAAGGCGGCCTGTTCGTTACGACGCTAACATCCACCGCCCCAAATACCGGTGCTTATCGCTGGACCATTCCCGCAGGCTTGGCACCCGGCAACGATTACACGATTAAGATCAGAAGTTCCACGGATGCGACGTTGTTCAACGTGAGCGCGGCGGCCTTTGCCCTTGATGTGCCCTATATCAATCCGGGGTCCTTGTTGCGCTTGCCCGACGGCCGCACTCAGTTCACTCTGACCGCGCCGGGAGCGACCCAGGCCAAGGTGCAGGGCTCGACAAACCTCAGCGACTGGCAGGACCTTCAGACGTTGCCGGTGACTAACGACAGCGCGACCTATACCGACAGCGACACGGGCTTGCCGAAGCGCTTCTACCGCCTCTACATGGCACCCTGACCGGGCATTCGCGCGGTCTGAGGTTTATTTTTGGTCAACGGGCGGGCGGCTAGGTCCGGTTCAATAAAGAGGATCGAGCCGCAAATCATGCGCAGAGACGGTCATAGACCGCCTCTGCAATGCATTGGGGGTGGCGATCCGTAAAAGTTCCGCTTGACCTAAGTAGAAAGATGCGGCACATGTCGCTTCTGGGCGCTCGGCATCGATTTTTCGGTTTGCTAGGGTCGAGGCTCAGGGAGCGAGTGAAAACTGTATGTCCGACCTAATAATCAACCCCAGATGAAGCCATTACTCCAGCGATTGACGCCAGCGTTGGCGATGGGCGGCGTGCTATTAGCGGGCTTGGTTCTGACTTGGTGGACGGTACGGCGGAGCGACAGCGAGATGCGGGCCGACCTGCTGGGGCAAGCGCAGTTGGTGGCACAATCGTTGGATGTTGAGTGCTTGCAGACGTTTACGGGGACGTCGGCGGATCTACAACGGCCCGAGTATCAGCGGGTCAAGGGGGAGCTAGTCCTGACCCGTGAGGCCATCCCGCGATGCCGGGGGATTCGCCTGATGGGCGGCGCTAGCGGCGCAGCAGGAGATGCCCTGCAGGCTGGCCGCCCGGAAACTGCGGTGTTGTATTTGATGGATGTGGGCACGGGGAGCGAAGCTGGGCCTGGCGACCTCTGCGCCAAAGCGAGTCCGCGACTGCGGGGCGCATTTGATGGTGCAGGAGCCTTTGTTGAAGGGCCTTTCCACGATGAACGAGGCCCGTGGATCTCTGGAATGGTGCCGATTCTCAGCTCACAATCCAAGACTGCCTTCGCCGTGCTGGGCATGGATATAGACGCTCGCGACTGGAACCAGAGGCTGGTTTGGGCCGGATTGCCGCCCGCACTGCTCACGCTGGCATTGGTGGGCATGATGGGGTTTGGAAAGGCATGGTTGGTGAGGCGCGGCAGCAGACCGGCGGTAAGTCGGATGGGCCACCTTGAAGCGACGCTGGTGTGTGCCGTCGGCTTGCTCCTGACACTTTTTGCGACTTGGATGCTGCGCCAGCGCGAGGAGCGAGGTCGCGAGTTGGCGTTTGGGCAATTGGCCGGCAGCCGCACTGCGGAGATTGCTGCCGCGCTGCAGGTGATTGACCGTTCCGAACTGGCAACCTTGGCCTCCTTTTATCAGCACTCTGAGAACATCACCCGCAGCGAGTTTCAGTCCTTCACCGGCCATTTGGCTAAAAATCCCAACGTCCAAGTTTGGGAGTGGGTTCCGGCGGTGTCCGAGGCTCAGCGGGCCCGCTTCACCGAGGATGCCCGAGCCGCGGGGTTGAAAGATTTTGAGATCTGGCAAAAAGATGGGCAGGGGCGGCGGGTGCCAGCCAGCGGCCGGGAGGTTTATTATCCGGTCCTGCAGGCGACCCCCGGGACCGGCAATGAACCGGCACTGGGATACGATCTGGGATCTGATCCGCTGCGCAGAGCGGCGCTGGAGGCAGCGGCACACAGCGGTCTGGTGACCGGCAGCGACCCACTCACATTGGTGCAGGAAACCGGCAATGAGAAGGCGTTGCTGATTTTTCAGCCGGTGTTTGCCAATGAGGTGGAAGGGCACACGCTGCGAGGATTCGTTTTGGCTGCGCTGCGCTGTGGAGCATTGCTCGAAAATGCCAGTACAGACGATTCGGTGCTGCTTAGTTTCTCACTTTTGCACCCGGGCTCTGCAGCGGAATGGCTCGCCACCATCCGGAGAGGTGCCAGGGACCCAAGTTCCAGACTTTGTGCCGCCCGTCCCGTGATGGCCTTTGGCAAGACCTTTGTCGTGACCGCCAAGGCCGGCCCGGAATTTCTTGCCTTACACCCGGCATCCGCTTGGCTGACGGCGTTGTTTGGCCTGTTGCTCAGTGCTGCTGCCGCATCCCTCGTCAGTGTGTTGCATCGTCGGCGCGAAAAACTTGAACAACTGGTGATGGAGCGCAGTTCGGAACTCCAGGAAAGAAGCGCCGACCTGAAGGCGATTACCGATTCCGCCCTTGACGCCATCGTCATGATGGATGCACAGGGCCATATCTCGTATTGGAATCCTGCCGCCGAACGCTTCTTAGGGTACACCAGCAGCGAGATCATCGGCCAAGGTCTTCACGGGTTGATTGTCCCCGAACGCTATCGCGACGGCTTCCATGCCGGCTTTTCACAGTTTCAGAAAACGGGACAAGGTGCGGCTCTGGGCAAGACTCTTGATCTGGAGGCCATTCACAAGGACGGCCAGGAAATCCCGGTGCAGATATCCCTTTCGGCAATCGAGACGAACGGCGCTTGGCATGCCGTCGGGATTTTGCGCGACACCACCGAGCGCAAATTGGCTGAGGATGCACTGCGCCTAGCCACGGCCCGCGCATCCGAACAGGCAGCCAAAGCCGAGTTGGCCAATCAAGCCAAGAGCGAGTTTCTGGCGAACATGAGCCACGAGATCCGCACCCCCATGAACGGCGTCATCGGGATGACCGAACAATTGCTAGATAGTGAACTCACCGGCGAGCAACGCCATTGCGCCGAGGTCATTCGAGATAGCAGTGAAGCCCTCCTCAACCTGATCAACGGAATCCTCGATCTTTCCAAGATTGAGGCCGGTAAGCTCGACTTGGAGGTCCTTGATTTCGACATCTCCGCCGTATTCGACGACCTCACACGCCTTTTCGCCCAGCAAGCCCGCTACAAAGGGCTTGAGTTCATTGCATCCATCGATTCAGGAGTCCCGCGTGCTCTTCGCGGCGATCCCGGTCGCTTGCGCCAAGTACTCGTCAATCTGGCTGGCAATGCCGTCAAGTTCACGGAGCAGGGCGAGGTGACGGTGCGGGTTGGGCTGGCAGATGCCACGCCGGGCACCATCGGGCTGCGCTTTGTGGTGAGTGATACGGGCATCGGCATTGCGGCGGACAAGCAGGCGCTATTGTTTGAGAAATTCAGTCAGGCGGATGTTTCCATGACCCGGCATTACGGGGGTTCCGGGCTTGGCTTGGCCATCTCAAAAGAATTGGTCCAGCTCATGGGCGGCGAAATTGGCGTCGAAAGCACCGATGGCCACGGCGCGTCCTTCTGGTTTACCCTGCACCTTGCCCAATCCATTTTCCCAAGCCCACCTCAGCCCACGGCCCCAGCCACCGCCAAACTGCCAACCTGGTCGGGCCTCCGCGCCCTGCTCGCAGAAGATAACCTCATCAATCAAAAGGTGGCTGTCGGCTTCTTGCAAAAATTGGGATGGCATGTGGATGTGGTCGGCGACGGGGCCGATGCTTGTCAGGCCCTAACAAGCGAGACCTATGATGTGGTCTTCATGGACATGCAAATGCCGGTGATGGATGGGCTTGATGCCACTCGATTGCTGCGTTCATCGGAGGCGACGATCAATCCACGGGTGCCGGTCATAGCGATGACAGCCAATGCGATGGTGGGTGCCCGGCAACAGTGCTTGGACGCAGGCATGAATGATTACATTACCAAGCCAGTGACGACGCTGAGTTTGGCCCAGGTGCTTGAAAAGTGGCTGCCACCGGTGCCGAGCTCCTGATCGATGACCCTGGGTTTACCTTGCAGGCAAAAAAAATCCCGGCAGGGGATGACCCGTGCCGGGATGGAAAAAGGTGAGGGAATCTTAGTATGACTGCTGGCGGCCGTAACGATAGTACGTTTGGAAGCCGAGTTCCGGTGGGAATTCGGAGAGGCCGTCGGCGACATTCATTTGGATGCGGTTGTCTTCGCCACAACGCTCATAAGGTTGCTTGTAGGTGCCGCGATACGTCGGGCAGGTGAAGGTGAATAATTCGTAGAATCCATAACCCAAGCGGCGCAATGCACGGTTGGTGCCTTCAACGGCACCGTATGACCAAGCCGCTTTGCGGCCGAGTTCGTCGTCCTTGATGGCCATTTGAGATGGAATCTCCATGAATCCGTAGAGGATGTTACTGACGGCGCGACCGAGCTTGCGTGACGATGTATACTGCGAGCCTGGAGGTGCCTGAATGTCTGCAGCTGCAAAGCCGGAGAGTGCGATTAGGGAAGTAGCTATGACTACGAGTTTTTTCATGCCGGGGAGAAGGTAAGAGCAGGGTGGGGGACTTGGCAACGGAAATTTACGGTTTTTTTCGGGTTTAAAGTTCGAAGCTTAAAACCCGAAGGATTCCTGGGGTGTTGCGAAGGTTTTCTAGCAAGATTGAGGGCGGTTCGGTGTCCACTTCAATGACGGTCACGGCGCGGACTCGGTCGCTGGTGCGGCTGAGGGCCATGTTGGCGATGTTCACTGCGGCATTGCCGAGGGAGGTGCCGATGGTGCCGACGATGCCGGGGCGGTCGTCATTTTCGACGAAGAGGAATCGGCCGCGTGGGCTGGTTTCGACGTAATGGCCGGCGATGTGGACGATGCGGGCGGAGCTGCCGAAGAAGGTACCGGCAACGGTGCAGGCCTCGTTGCCCTTGATGGCGGAAACTTCGATGAGCTCGGTGCAGTTGGTGGCGAGGGCGGTGGTGGCTTCACCGACGTCGATTCCATGGGCCTTGGCGATGGCGGGGGCATTGACGAGATTGACCTGGGCTTGGTTGTGAGCGCTGGCGAGGTAGCCGGTGAGGACGGTGCGGGTGATGAGTTCGGTGTCGAGTTCGGAGACGGGACCGAGGTAGGAGACGCGGATGGAGTCGCACTGTTCCGGGGCGATTTTGGAGAGCAATTTGCCCAGCGAGTTGGCCAAATTCAGGTATGGGCCGACGCTTTCAAGCGTGTGGCTGTCGAGGTTGGGCATGTTCACTGCGTTGCGCACTTCGCCGGTGACCAGGAAGTCGCGGATTTGATAAGCCACCTCGGTGCCGACGTTTTCTTGGGCCTCTGCGGTGGATGCTCCGAGGTGTGGGGTGAAGACGCATTTTTTCGCCCCCAGCAGCGGAAAGTCGGCCGTTGGCGGTTCGGTCTCGTAAACATCCAAGGCGATGCCGCCGAGGTGCCCGGCATCGAGATGGGCCATGGCGGCGGCTTCATCGACGAGGCCACCACGGGCGCAATTGATGATGAGGGCACCGGGGTTCATGAGGCCGATGCGCTCGGCGTTGAGGAGGTGTTGGGTTTCCGGGGTGAGTGGAATATGCAGGGTGACCACGTCTGCGCAGTGGAGGGCGTCGTTGGCGGATTCGGCGAGTTCGACTTTGAGGGACTGGGCGCGAGCGGCGGTGAGGAAGGGGTCGTAGGCGACGACGTTCATGCCAAACGCCTGGGCACGTTTGGCGAATTCGGTGCCGATGCGGCCCATGCCGATGATGGCGAGGCGTTTGCCGTGCAATTCGACGCCCTCGAAGGATTTGCGGTCCCACTTGCCGGCAATCATTGAGGCGTGGGCCTGTGGGATATTGCGGGCCAGCGAGAGCATCAGGGTGAAGGCGTGTTCCGCCGTGGAAATCGTGTTGCCGCTGGGCGTGTTCATCACCACCACGCCGTGCTCGGTGGCGCTGGCGCGGTCGATATTATCCACTCCGACACCGGCGCGGCCGATGGCTTTTAGGTTTTTCGCAGCTGCGAACACCGCTGCCGTGACCTTCGTTTGAGAGCGGATCACCAAGCCGTGGTACTCACCAATGATGGCAAGCAGTTCCTCCGGCTTGAGCCCGGTTTTCACGTCCACCGCCAAATCCGGGGTGGCTCGCAGCGCCTCCACGCCTTTTTCCGAGATGGGATCCGACACAAGTACTCGATAGGTTGCCATAGGCGGAGGAGTTTAGACCACGCCTCCGACCGTGACAAGAGATTGCAGGAAAATTTGCCAACGACGGGGGATGGTGATCCACATTTCGGGGCTGGCCTCCAACTGACGGGTGGGCACGGGCGGCGCACGCTTGGGTGGATTCCCCCCGCCGACCAGGCCGGATTTTTGCACGGAGCCTGGATGATGGGACCGCTGGTGCCTGAGTGAGCTGCTGAAGTCTGCCACCGCTGGTAGGGATAGTCCCCATAGGACGGAAAGAGTAATGGGCGTAGATTCGATCCGTCAGCCTTCGGCACGAACACATTCGGTGCCACCCGGGCTGGCCATCTAACCTGGAAATACAATACCATGACCAAACTCGAAATTAAAGGCGACTGGAACATCACCAAGGGCAAGCTCAAACAAAAATGGGCCAAACTAACCGACGACGATCTTCAATACGTCGAAGGCAAGAGCGAGGAAATGTTGGGCCGCATTCAGAAGCGCACAGGCGAAAGCCGTGAAGCGGTCGAAAAGGCGGTCCATGAAGCCTGTGCTTCCTGCGGCTGCAAATAAGCCTGCACGCGTGCAATCAGAGGGGCTCCGGGTATGATGCCCGGAGCCTGTCTTGCATTCCTGCTATTCACATTGCCGAATCGAGAAACATCCCCATGGAGACACCCGCCCAGTCAGCCATCGTGTCTAACCGGCCCATGAATCGGCCCGCCGAGACACATGATACCGATGACCTCTTGGCCAAGGCGCGTGGTGACGCCGACGCCGTCCTCAAGGAGTTGGGTTCACAACCCGACGGTCTGAGCGAGGCGGAAGCCGCGAACCGTCTACAGCAGGTGGGTACCAATGAGATTGCCCGCGAGCAACGGCAATCCGCCGCGAAACGTTTCTTGGCCAACATCGAAAATCCACTGGTGCTGCTGCTCTTGGCGTTGGCCGTGTTGTCATTTCTAACTGGTGATCAGCGGGCCACCGTGGTCATTCTGGTGATGGTGGTTCTGGGTGTGGTGTTGCGCTTTGTTCAGGAGACGCGTGCCGACGACGCGGCTGCCAAGCTCAAGGCGATGGTCAACAGCACAGCCACTCTGGTGCGCGGCGGCAAGGAGCAGGAAATTCCGCTAAAAATGTTAGTTCCGGGCGACATCATCCGTCTGGCAGCGGGTGATATGGTGCCCGCCGATGTCCGGGTGCTTGTCGCCAAGGATTTGTTCCTCAATCAGGCCGCCCTCACCGGCGAAGCCTTGCCCGTCGAGCGCAGTGCCACGCCAGCGCCTCTGGCTGTCGACAACCCTCTTGATCTGCCCAACCTTTGCTTTCTCGGGTCCAACGTCGAGAGCGGCTCGGCCACTGCGGTGGTCATCCACACCGGAGACCACACCTATTTTGGCTCACTGGCGGCCAGCATCGTCGGGCAGCGTGTATTGACCAGTTTCGACAAGGGCGTCAACAAGTTCACCTGGCTGATGATCAGCTTCATCGCGGTGATGGTTCCAGCGGTGTTTGTCATCAACGGGCTGAGCAGGCACAACTGGCTGGAAGCTTTCATATTCGCCATGGCCGTGGCCGTCGGACTGACCCCCGAGATGCTGCCCATGATCGTGACGGTCAACTTGTCAAAAGGAGCCCTCGCGATGGCCCGCAAGAAGGTCATCGTTAAACGCCTCAACGCCATCCAGAACTTCGGTGCCATGGACGTGCTCTGCACCGACAAGACCGGCACCCTCACCCAAGGCAAAATCGTTCTAGAAAAACACCTCGACGTCCACGGCGAACCCAGCGAGAAAGTGCTCCATTTCGGCTACCTCAACAGCTTCCACCACACGGGCCTGAAAAATCTGCTGGATCAGGCGATCCTCAACCATGATGAGTTGAAAGATCACCTGCAAGCCGATGCCAAATACCGCAAGATCGATGAGATCCCGTTCGACTTCGTACGGCGGCGCATGTCGGTGGTCGTCGAAGATGATAGCGGCTTGAACACGCTCATTTGCAAGGGCGCGGTGGATGAGGTAATGAGTTGTTGCACAAGAGTGGAAGTCAAAGGTGAACTCATCGAGGTGATGCCCGAGCATGACGCCAAGCGCCGCCAATTGGCTGACGACCTCAACGCCCAAGGGTTCCGTGTAATTGCCCTGGCGTACAAGCAAATGCCCGGCTCTTCCGATGAGCCGGTTTACGCGGTCAAGGATGAGTCCGACCTAGTCCTGTTGGGCTTCCTAGCCTTCCTTGACCCGCCCAAGGACACCGCCACAGAAGCGCTGCAGCGGCTTCACAACCTCAATGTGGACGTCAAGGTCCTCACGGGTGACAATGAATTGGTCGCAGCCTATATATGCAAGCAAGTCGGCATGCCGGTGGAACATATCCTGCTAGGCTCGCAAATCGAGACGATGAGCGAGGCCGACCTGGCCGATGCCGCCAGCGCCACCAGCGTATTTGCCCGGCTGGTGCCGGCGCACAAGGAGCGCATTATTCGCGCACTGCAGAGCAAGGGCCATGTATTGGGATTCATGGGGGACGGCATCAACGACGCCCCGGCCTTGAAGGCCGCAGATGTTGGTATCTCAGTGGACAGCGCGGTAGACATCGCCAAGGAATCCTCCGACATAATTTTGTTGGAAAACAGCCTGCTGGTGCTGGAACAGGGAGTCATGGAAGGGCGTCGGGTGTTTGGCAACATCGTCAAGTATATCAAGATGGCCGCCAGCTCCAGCTTCGGCAACATGTTCAGTGTCGTGGGGGCCAGCGCGTTCTTGCCGTTCCTGCCCATGCTGCCGATCCAGGTGCTTACCAACAACCTGCTCTATGACTTTTCGCAAACCACTATCCCTACCGACCAGGTGGACGCCGAGTGGTTGCTAAAGCCGCGCCAGTGGACAATTGGCAAAATCCTGCGCTTCATTCTCTGTATCGGTCCGATCAGCTCGATCTTCGACTATCTGACGTTTTTCCTGATGTTATACATATTTAACTGCTGGCACAACCCGGCCCTGTTCCAGACCGGCTGGTTCGTCGAGTCGCTCTTCACCCAGACCCTGATCATTCACGTCATTCGCACCAACAAGATCCCTTTTCTCCAAAGCCGCGCCAGTTGGCAGCTGATCCTCACTTCACTGATCATCGTCGCGGGCGGCGCGTGGCTGACGGTCTCCCCATTGGCCGGTGCGCTCGGATTTGTCCAGCTGCCTCCGCTCTACTGGCTCTATCTGACCCTCATGTTGTTAGGCTATGCGTTTCTCACCCAAATGGTCAAAACCTGGTTTGTTCGCAAATTCGGCGAGTGAAGCGCGAACCGAAAGGCATGTCAATGGCCACGGCGCGTGGCCGGATTGAGCGACATCCGCGTTGAAACCTACAAGAGCCAGGACCGCGTGGCGATGGATGGGAACCGAGTCGCTCGGCGATCCTCTGGCTCTGCTCGGCATCAAGATTGAGTTCGAGAGAGAATCCTGTTCGGCCAGAGCAACTCGACGTCTTGACCTCAGCAAGCAACCGGACAACGGGGATGAGGACCTTGGATTTGACGGCGAACATGCGGGTGAGGCCAGTGGAGGAATTGGTGGCAGTGCCTGTGAGGGTGGCAGTGGTGGCGGATTGCACGAGGGAGGCCGGCGCGGCTTTGGCGACCTCGGTGGATAGCCCGGTGGCTACCGGGTTTCATCCGGTATTGGGCGGCGAACGCGGCCGGAACGGTGATCTGGTTCCTGCCTGTGCAGGGTGGTGATCAAGGCGATGGAGTTTAGTAAGGGGGCGGTTCTCGTCAAGGAGGATCTTTTAGCTCCTTGATTCGGCGATTGTGGCCGTGACGAGTTCTCGTCCGTCATTTCAGCGCAAGGTAACAGAAGGGGGATGCATATTGGAGACATGCTGGCTCCCCATCATCCCCCCCACATCAGGGAGGCCGGGCAATAATCCACCACAGCTCCCGGTCATCCGACGGCTGCCGCAATTTTTTTTGCGTGCCATTGTCCGCCAGCCTGCTTAAGTGTGCCCAGCGCACGATGCCGGAAATCCCCCCTGAAGAAACACTGCTGTTGGTCGATCCCGATTTGGATTTTCTGGATTGGGCCACGAAGCATCTGGCAGCCGAGGGTCTGCGTATCCTGCGCTGCGATAACGCCGAAAACGCCCTCAAGGTGATGGCCAAAACACCGGTGAACCTGGTGGTGGCAGCGTTCGACCTCCAACCATTCGACGGCATGGAACTGCTGGCCAGAATTCGCTTGGAAAGCCCGCAAACCATGATCATTTTGACCACTGGCTTTCCGACCACCGGCCAGATCATCGAGGCGACCCAGCGCGGTGCCCATGACGTGCTGCGCAAAGAATCACTGCCCTTTGAGCTGCGGCACATTGTGGAAGCGGCCTTGCAAACCCACGAGAACCGTCGCAGCGCCGATAGCTCGGAGGCGGAAGCGCCAAGGGCAGAAGGTCGGGTGAAGATCATCGGCGTGTCGCGGGCCCTCCAGGATGTGTTCAAATTGGTTGGGCGGGTCGCACGCACTGACGCGCCGGTGCTTGTCACGGGCGAAAGCGGCACCGGCAAGGAACTCATCGCCAAGGCGATCCATGAGTACAGCCCGCGCCGCAAGCACGAGATGATCACCCTCAATTGCGGTGCCATCCCCGAAAACCTCCTCGAAAGCGAGCTCTTTGGCCACGAAAAAGGCTCCTTCACCGGCGCCATCGCACGCCGCGCCGGACGCTTCGAACAGGCCGACGGCGGCACTCTCTTCCTCGACGAAATCGGCGATATGCCCCTCTCGATCCAGGTCAAACTGCTGCGCGTCCTCCAAGATGGCTCGTTTTCCCGAGTCGGAGCCAATGAAACCCTCAACGCCGACGTGCGCATCATCGCCGCCACCCATAAAAACCTCGCCATGGAAGTCAGCGCAGGTCGATTCCGCGAAGACCTGTTCTACCGCCTCAATGTCGTCGAACTCGCCATCCCCCCACTCCGCGAACGCCTCGAAGACGTCCCCTTGCTCGCCGAGTACTTCCTCCAACGCATCACCAAAAAAAATGGCATGGCACGCATCCGCATTTCTGCGGAAGCCGTCAACGCCCTCCAAGCTCACCGCTGGCCAGGCAACGTCCGGGAACTGGAAAATACCATAGCCCGCGCTTGTGCCCTGGCCACATCCACGATCCTGCTGCCGATGGACATTCCCTTGGCAAGCGCCCCGAGCCCATCCCAGCGTGGTCTCCCGGAAGCCCTCGATCGGCTCATCAATGCCGCCCCTTCTGGAACCGATGTCATCTCTTGGCTCACAGGTGAAATCGCCGGCCGTGCCATCGACCGCGCCGACGGCGATTTCAAAGCCGCCGCCATCACCTTGGGCATTGAGCCTGCCGACCTGAAAAAACTCTTCGCCCATAAATCCTGAACACCCCGCTCACCCGCCGTTTCCTGCAGCCTTTCCCGACCCAACCCACCTCAAGCCACCTCCGCCCCTGATGCGCTTGTTTCTTCTCATATTCCTCCTCGCTCTGCCGTCTCCGGCATCTGTGGTGGACCCGTCCGCCGCCATCCAGCAAGGCGAGGAAGCCTTGGCCTCGGGCCTGTGGGAGATTGCCGCCATGCGTTTCGACAAGTTGCTTCAGGACCCCACATTGTCCGCCGCCCAGAAACCCCGCGTCGCAATCCGCTTGGCCGAGGCCTGGATCCGCAGCGGCAACCCCGCCGAGGCTCTCACCCTGCTGCGCCAATCATTCGCCGCCAAGGACCCGGAAACTTATTTCTGGAAAGCCCAAGCGCTCGCAGCCAGTGGCCGTTTGGCGGAGTCGGCAAATTCCTTTGCCCCGGCCCTGGAAAACCCCCAAGCCCCATACCGCCGCGAAGCCATCCTCTCCCGCGCCAGCCTCCAAGTCTCACTCAACCAACCTAGCGCCGCCCTCGCATCCCTCAAACCGCTTGTGGCGGACCCCGATGCCACCATCTCCGCAGAGGCCCGCATCCGCCAAGCTGAAATCCACCTCGATCAAGGCGACACGCAAAGCGCCAGAGCCTCGCTCCCGGCCACGGAATCCATCGCCCCATCCCTCCGTCCGCAAGCCGCCTTCTTGAATGCCTGCCTGCTGCTCGCCGAGTCCAAACCCGACGACGCCGTCCTCGCTTTCGGCTCGCTCGTCGAGCAACCTCAGGGCCAGTCCCTCAAACGCCATAGCGCTGCGGCCATTGGCTTGGCGGATGCTCTGGCCGCCCGTGGCTCGCCGGCCGCCGCCTCCAAATCCCTGCTAGCTTTCATCCAAGATCATCCGGATGAACCCATGCTCGGTGCCATGTTCCAGCGCCTGCTCCTCTGGCTGCCTGCCAATCCAACACCAACCGATCCCATCCTCGAGCAACTCTCCCAGTGGAGCACTCCCCTGCCGCCCTCCACCCCCGGACTTATCAATACCAAGGGCTCCAGCGTCGTTGCTGCCTGGCCGCTGCTCACCGAAACTTCCAACCTAGCCGCCTGGGCCATCTTCACCCGGGCCATCGGCCTCCAACGCATTCCCAGCCCGGAGGCCAAATCCGAAGCCCGCAGACTGCTTACCCGCCTGCGTTTCGAGCATCCAGCCCATGTGTTAGCAACCCGAGCCCTGCTCCAAACCGGTCGCTGGCTCCTCGACGACGGCCACACCGCCCAAGCCCTGGCCGTACTCGAAGCCGTCCGCGACTCTGCAAAATCCACCGCCTTGGGTGGCGAGGCCGACTTCATCTCCGCGCAAGCGGCTTTCGCCCAGGGCGACCCAAAACTGGCCGCGCGTCTCTTCGAGGGCGCCTCCAAATCCCTCACCGCCCAAGCCGCCGATACAGCCCGCCTCAACGCCACTCTAGCCCGCCTCCAACAAGGAGAACTCGTCGCCATCCCCCCTCACGACGCCGCACAGATGACCCCCTCCACCCTCGCCGACCTCGCTCTCGAACAAGCCCTCGCCGCCACTCCGCCTGCCACCGCTAAATCCGCCCTCACCGCCTTCATCACTGGCCACCCCGATCATCCGCGTCTTCCTGAGGCCCGCCTCGCTGCCGCCGACGCAGCACTTTCAACCAACCCGCCCGATCTCCCCATCGCCCACGGGCAACTCGACGCCCTGGCCGCCTCGCCAGCCGCCATCGATACTCTCCCGCCCGTTCGCCTGGCCATTACACGACTGCGCCTCACCGACCTATCCAACGAAGCGCCTGCCGCCATAGCTGCCGCCCGCGCCTTCCTCGAAACCTTTCCTAACGAGCCAGCAGCCGCCGATGCCGCCTTGGTCCTCGGCCGCAACCTCTTCCAATCCGGCGATTACAACCCGGCCCGCATGACCTTGGAAAAACTCGCAGCCAGCGACCCCACCCCAGCCCGCGCCCAAGCCGCATGGTTGCTGGCCGCACGGGCCGCCGCTCTCATCCCCTCCCCCCAATCCCGCGTTGAAGCACTCTCCCTCTTTGATCATGCCATCGCCACCAAGGGCCCACTCCGCCCCATCGCCAGCATGGAAAAAGCCCGCCTCCTCATCGACCTCAACCGCCTCAACGACGCTCTCACCCTGCTGCGCAAGTGGAACGACGCTCTGCCCAAGGACGATCCACTGCGCCTGCCCGTCGGCTTCCTGCTCGGCGAGGCCCTCATCGCACAAGCTGAAACCACCCCGGCCCTCCTCACCGAGGCACTCTCGATCTATCAAAAACTTCTGACTCACCCGCAAGTTGACCCTGCCACCCGCTACCGCCTTCAATACTTGCGCGGGCAAACCCTCGAACAACTTCCGAGCCCAAAAAACCCGGCAACCAAACGCGTCGCCGAAGCACTGGAAGCCTACTATTCCGTGCTCGAATCTGCGGCAAAACAGCCCCCTGCCGAATGGGAATGGTTCGAACGCTGCGGCTTCCGAGCCCTCGAACTCTGTGAAGCCGCTCAACGCTGGCAACCCGCCATCGCCATCGCTAAAAAAATCGACTCCTTTCACGGTCCTCGCGCTGAAGAAGCCGCCGCCCGTGCCCGCTCCCTCCAACTCAAACACATGGTCTGGGAAGATGAATGAGAAGATGATCGATTAACCTATAACTAGCCCCCTATGCTCCAGATCCTCGTCACCGGAAAGTCAGGCCGAATGGGCCAAGCCGTCCTGCAGGCCGCAGCCGCCGAACAGGCCGTCGCCATCGCCGCTACCCATGATGCCGGTGAAGACCTCGACGCCGCCATCGCCAACGCCTCATGCGTCATCGATTTCTCTATCCATTCCTTCACCCCACAGCTACTCACCTCCGCCTTGGCCCGCGGCACCCATCTGGTCATCGGCACCACCGGCCACACCGATGCCGAACGCGACGCCATTCGCTACGCCGCCACTCAACTGCCCATCGTATTTGCCTCTAACTACTCGGTGGGCGTCAATACCTTGTTCTGGCTCACCCGTCATGCCGCCCGCATCCTCGGCCAAGACCGCTTCGACATCGAAGTAAGCGAAATGCACCACCGCCACAAAATCGATGCCCCCTCCGGCACCGCCCGCACCTTGCTGGAAATTCTCAATCAGGAAACCGCCACCTCGTACTCCGAGGATGTCACACACGGCCGCTGCGGCAACATCGGTCCGCGGCCACCGCGCGAAATCGGCATGCACAGCTTGCGCGGCGGCGACGTCGTCGGTGATCATACCGTGTTATTTGCAGCCGATGGCGAGCGGGTTGAACTCACCCACAAAGCCTCATCCCGCCTGACCTTCGCCGCCGGTGCCGTCCGCGCCGCCCTTTGGCTCGCCAACAAACCTGCCGGCCTCTACGACATGCAAGACGTCCTCAATCTCAAGTGAACCCATAACTTCCCAGATGCGTATCCTCCTCACTGCCCTTTGCCTCGCAGCCAACCTCCCCGCTGTGGCCGCTGAATCCGCCCCGGCTGCCGATTTTAAATCCTCGGTGCTGCGCCTCAACTCGACCGTCCAAGCCTGGAGCGCCGGCCAACCCTGGGAAAAATCCCATCCTTCAAACCACCGCGCCCTAGCCGCTATCATTGCTCCCCAGCAAGTGATCACCACTGCGGAAATGGTCGCCGATGCCACTTATCTGGAGTTTGAATCCCCGGATGGCACCTGCTTCGCCCCAGCCAAGGTGCTGGCCGTGGATTATGAAGCGAATTTGGCCCTGCTCGGCCCTGCCGCAGCAGACGATGGTGCCAAAGTCTTTGCCAATACCACCCCGCTGGAAATTTCCCCGCCACCATCCATCGGCTCAAGCCTCGATATCTATCAGATCGAAGACAACGGCACCGCCCTGCGCACCAGCGGCACCCTTCAAAGCATGGATGTTTCCTCAACCTTCCTCCCCGGGCACAATTTCCTTACTTACATGGTCAAGGCCTCGATGCAAAGCGCCGCGAGCAGTTATACCGTGCCGGTGCTTGCGCGGGGTAAACTCGCCGGCCTGCTTTCAAGCTACAATGCCAAAGATCAAATCTGCGAAGTCTGCTCCTCTGATATCCTCTCCCGCTTCATCAAGGCTGCCGCCTCATCCCCTTACACCGGCTTCCCTAGCCTCGGCGTCGCCGTCGCCTTCACCGAAGACCCCTTGTTCCGACAGTGGCTCAAATTGCCTGACGACCAAGGCGGCGTCTATATCAGCTCCGTGCGCAAGGGCGGTGCCGCTCAGGCCGCAGGCATCCACAAAGGCGACGTGCTGCTCGCCTTCGATGGTCACCAAATCGACCGCCGTGGCTACTTTCAACACGCCCAGTACGGCAGCCTCAGCTGGGGCCACCTAGCCCGCGGCGAGCACGCGGTCGGCGACGTGGTCACCTTGGCGCTGATGCGCGACGGCCAACCCCTGGAAGTAAAGGCCACGCTCACCCGCGAGGAGGAACAAGCCCGCTTGGTGCCTAACTACACGTTTGACAGACCACCCGGCTATCTGGTCAAGGGTGGCTTTATTTTCCAGGAACTCAGTCTGCCAATGCTCCAGGCCTTTGGCGAGGACTGGAGTTCGCGTGCACCACTGAACCTGTTGGACGTCTATCAAAACCCGGAAAAATACCAAGACCGCGCCGAGCGGATCGTCTTTCTAAGCGGGGTGATTCCCACACCTGCCACCGTCGGTTACGAATCCCTGCGAAACCTCATCGTGCACAAGGTCAATGGCAAGGACATCCGCAACATGAGGGGCCTCCTCGGCGCTTTCAATAGCAACCTAACCGAATTCCACTCCATCGAATTCGACGACGAAAAATTCACCATCTATCTCGATGCCGCCAGCTCCGCCACCGTCGATAAACAACTCCTCCAGCGCGGCATCCCCCGCCTCTCCCGCAGCGAATAGAGGAAGCTACTCCTATAACCAATCGCCATGTCCCATATCTCCCCCCGCCCTATTGGCAAGCGCGTGCTCCTGATGGGCACCTGCCTATGCGATGCCTTTTATGACGATGTTGCCCGCGCCACGGTGCAAGTGCTGGAACACCTCGGTGTCGCCGTCGAATACCCCGAGGACCAAACGTGCTGTGGCCAGCCCGCCTTCAACTCCGGCGATTGGAATGCCTCGCGCAAAATCGCACGCCATGGTGCCAAGGTATTTGCCGGCGAGTTACCCATCATTGTGCCCTCCGGTTCCTGTGCGGCCATGAATTCTCACGGCAATTCCATCCAGTTTGAGGACCAACCCGACCCAGCAGTCGAATCGTTTGGTCAGCGCACGTGGGAGGTCATCGACTTCATTCACAACGGCCTGGGCATCAAGACCTGGCCCGGTGTTTTCTCCCAGCCCACCCGCATCGCCTTCCATCGGTCATGCCACAGCCGCGGCACCGCCACGGGTGCGGCGGCCCGCACCCTGCTTTCCTCCATCACCAACGCGAGCGTCACACCCTTCGGCCAATCCGAGCAATGCTGCGGATTCGGCGGCACGTTTTGCGTCACCTTCCCGCACATATCCGGCCGCATGGGCACCCTCAAGTTAGACAACATCCTCGACATCCACCCGGACCTGCTTGTCGGCGTGGACATGTCGTGCCTGATGCACCTGAGTGGGCTCGCCCAGGCCCAAGGCCGCCCGCTCAAGCACCTGCACACCATCCAGGTCATGCGCGATACACTCGGCCTCGCGTAAGCCGAGACGGGTAACTCACTTCCCCCTTTTCCCATACCCCCGCCTTGAACCATTTGGCCACCAAACGGGTATCTGTCGATGTGCGCTTGATTGGCGCAGGGCGCACTTTTAAGCTCACTTCAAAAATCAGCAATCAGCAATCGGCAATCATCAATCGTTCGACTGAGTTCACGTCGGAGGGAATCCGACTTGCTCGCACCGTTATCGAAAGCGAGGTCGAACACTGAGTTCTGAATCACATGATTGCTACGTTGAAGGACTGGTTCCAAACGTGTCTCTCAGCAGAAATGATGATTTTGAAGGACCCAAAAACGATGACAGCCCCTTCACCTCCAGCCCACCGGCTTCGCACTGCGACGCCTGAGGATCTGCCGTTTCAAGCGCGACTTTACGCCACCACGCGCCACGACGAGATGGAGGCTGCGCGGTTCCCGACCGGGATGCGCGAGGCATTTTTAGGGATGCAGTTTGACGCCCAGACGGCGCACTACATGCGGCACTACCCAGGTGCCCAGTGGTCTATCATCGATTGTGATGGAGCAGATGCTGGCCGCCTTATTCTTGATCGAAGCGAGGATCACTTCAGTATCATTGATATTGCCCTGATGCCAAAGTATCGCGGATGTGGGATCGGCAGCGCGTTGCTGCTGGAAGTGCTTGCCGGGGCCGCAGCGCAGCACCTTCCGGTACAACTCTTTGCATTCACCGGTGAACGCGCAATCCATCTTTATCACCGCCTCGGCTTTGCCGATCTGTGCGATGACGGGCTGCATACCGAGTTGGTTTGGCGGCCGCCGACATCGCTTGACAATGCCACTTCCGCTGGCAACTTCCCTATCTGATGCCCGATCCACCCAAGGCCGCACGGTTGCCACTGTCATTTGACCCCGCCGGGTTGCAGGCAGACCTGGCCATGCTCGGGACCGACGAATGGATCGCCCATTTCAACACCCGGTATTACGCCGGCGACTGGAGCGGGGTGGCATTGCGCAGCGTTGCCGGATCTAACAATCCAATGTATGGTGATGCGAGTCACCATGATTTTGCTGATACCCAACGGCTCCAACAGTGCCGGCACCTGCGGGCGGTCGTCGAGGCGTTTGAATGCCCGCTGCGTTCGGTGCGTTTGCTACGTCTCACGGCCGGCTCGGTGATTCTCGAGCATCGGGACTTTGATCTTGGCTACGAGCTTGGAGAAGTGCGAATTCACGTACCTATCAGCACCAATCCCGGCGTCGAGTTTTATCTAGAGAACCGCCGCATCGTCATGCGGGAAGGAGAGTGCTGGTATTTGGATTTGAACTTGTCGCATCGGGTGCAGAACCTCGGCAGCAGCGAGCGGGTGCATCTTGTGATCGACTGCCAGCTCAACGAGTGGCTGCGGGCAATCATCGCCAGCGGAACGCCCAGTGAAGGCACTGAATCGGGCTACGAGCCCTTCCGGCGGCGCGTGCTCGATGATGCCGGATTGCAGGAAGAACTCGCATCTCTAACGGACCGTTCGGCGTTTGTCGCCCGCACGGTCGAGCTTGGTCGGCAAAACGGCTTTCAATTTGAAACTGGCGATGTGGATGGGGCGATGCAAGCCGCCCGCCGCACGTGGATGGAGCGCTGGATCGTATGAGCAAGACCCCGGATCTCAAAGGCTGGCTGCCCGTCAGCATTAGCAAACACACGGCGGAACCCGTCGTCGAGTGGTGCCGATTCGGCACGCGGCGCTTCACTGAATCTTTCTTTGATCATACCGTGCAGAACGCGATGCGCGAGCCGTTCAACCTGCTGTTTCGGCATCAAACATCGTTGGACACACTGGTGGACTGGCAAATGAAATGTCCCGGGATGCAACCTAGCGGCTTTATTTTTCACATGTCGCGCTGCGGATCCACGCTGGTTGCACAAATGCTCGCCGCATTGCCAGAGCATATCGTTTTGTCGGAGCCGCCGCCGCTGGATGCCATTTTGCGCTGCGACCGCCGCGGCGCTTCTGACGCGCAGCGCATCGCTTGGTTGCGAGCGTGGATGAGCGCCATCAGCCAGCCGCGGAATGGCGAGCAACGGCTGTATGTGAAGCTCGATGCCTGGCACACCTTTGACCTTCCGTTGCTGCGCCGCGCCTTCCCGGATACGCCGTGGATTTTCCTCTATCGAAACCCTATCGAAGTGATGGTCTCTGCGATGAAAGCGCCTGGCATGCACTTGGTGCCAAACCTCATCGACATAAACATCCCGGGCATCGAGCCTGCCGCAGCGCAGCACATGCCGCAACCCGAATACATCGCCCGTGTCCTCGCTGCCGTGTTGCGTTGTGCCCTCCAACATCTGGTTCCTCTTGGTGGCAAGGCGTTCGATTACCTCCGTTTGCCTGATGTTGTGTTCACTGACGTCGCGGCGCACTTTCAGCTCACGCTCGGGGCCGATCAAATCGCCGCGATGCATGCCAAGACCGCCTTTGATGCGAAGACCCCGCAACTATTTTTCGAGCCGGATGCTTTGATCAAACAGCAGCAAGCCACTGCCGATGCCCGCGCCCTTTGTGCGGAACTACTCGATCCCTTGTATAAGCAACTGCAGTGACGACGCCTCACGGTAGCGTCGTGTTCATGCGCATGAAACGCCGCGGGTGGGAGGGGTCGCTTAGTAAATAGATATCTCCCACGCTCACGCTACGGCTGTTGCCGGTTCCGGATTCGGCTAGACTCGCCGAGCCGTTGAGCAGGGTGAAGGGCGCAGCGTTGACGCTTTGTGCGAGGTTCGTCCAACCACCACTGAGGGTATCGCTGGCTTGAATGGTTAGAGTGAGATCCGTGCGGTCGAGGTAGCGGGCGAAAGTGAGTTGCAGGTGGTTGGTGGGGCTGCGCGAGGCTTTGGGCAGGATGCTGGTACGGGTGCTTGTGCCGAGCGGATCCCCGTTGAGGGCGTATTCTAGCAGGTTGCTGATGCCATTGTGGTTTGGGTCGGCGGCATCGGCCGCATTGCCAGTGTTGGTGGTGGATCCAAGGGCGATCAAGCGCCAATGATCCACCGCGCTATGTGCATAGGAAAACACCGCACCGTTGCTGATAGCCGTGGCATTCTCGCTGTCACCGCCGACTACAAACGTCGAAGTGCCCGTCACCGCAAGCAGGCTTTTGGAGAGTAGCAGGTCATTGTGGCCTGTGCCGTCAAACACGGTGGATTCCTGCAGGACTCCGGCGTTTGAATACCGGCTTATCAAGATATTGGCTTGGTGAGTGGCATCGGCCTGGGTGCCTGCAGCGATGATATCCGTACCTAACATGCGAACGGCGAAAAACGAATGGGTTGCCTCGCGGGCGCTGCCCGTGCCGCTGACGGCATTTGACCAGGTGACGGTGCCGCTGGCTCCCGCCAGTTTGGCGATGCAGGCTGTTTGACCTTGGGTTGCATCGCGAAGCAATCCGGCGGCAATGACATCGGTGCCGTCGTTGGTGACGTCGAAGGCAGCGTCACTGGCGCTGGCAGTTCCATTGATTTCGCGCAGCCAAACTGGGGTGCCGCCGGCTGTTGCGTAGCGGGCAACCGCGAAGTTTTGTCCGCCGCTGGCACCGGTCAG
The DNA here is from genome assembly GCA_903875675.1 of Akkermansiaceae bacterium. Lineage (GTDB taxonomy): Bacteria > Verrucomicrobiota > Verrucomicrobiia > Verrucomicrobiales > Akkermansiaceae > Luteolibacter. The sequence continues at coordinate 3,818 of CAIQXC010000745.1, read as the reverse complement.
GTAGCCGGCGACTGCCATATCTCCATTTGAAAATACGGTGATGGCGTTCCAAGCATCATTGCCGTTACCCGCGCCGTTATAGGTTTGCGCCCAGTTTAGGACGCCTGCATTCGACAGGCTGACGGTGTAGGCATCGAGGCCGGAGCGCCCGGCGGCGATCACATTTCCAGCGCCATCCGCAGCGACGCACAAGGCATCCGTGTCATCTGTAGGGCTGGTGTAATTCCATATTTGCAAACCGGTGGTGGCATGGATCTTGGTCACCCGCAGACGGCCCTGTCCGCTCGTCGGATTGGTTTCCATGCCGGCGACGGCAAGATTTCCGTCTGGCATGAGCGTGATGGCCCGGGGTTCATCGTTGCCGGCGGTGGTATAGGTGAAATTGTTAGCCCAGCTCAGAGTTCCGTCGGTCCCGCTGACCTTGAACACGAGCCAATCCAAGCCATTGGCAGATGTTGCGGCGCGGGCCGCGACGTAGGCATCGCCCGAGGCCGGGACGATGGTGATGGCTGTGGCGTCATCGGCGAATCCGGCGCTGCCGACGTCGCGGGTCCAGACGACGGAGCCAGTGCTGGCTGCGAGGCGTTGGACCCGGATCTGCGCCCCAGTCCCGGAGCCGATCTGCGAAACGGCGATAACGTCGCCAGTGGTCATCACGCCGAGGGCTTTGGTGCGGTCGGAGGCGGCGGCTCCGGAGTCCACCGTTGCGCTCCAGTTGAGGACGGGTGCGGCTTTTGAGGCGATAGCTGTGAGCAACAGGCAGGCGAGAAGAGCGCTCAGACGGCGGTGGCACAGCGGTGGAAGGGGATTCATGAGTGACAAAGAGGGGGAATGTTTGCGTCGTGAGCGGGCGGCGTCTCCTCAGTTGCGGGAGGGGAAAATCCCTTGCAAGGCGATGATCATGTTCACGCATACGAAGGGCTGAAGGTTATTGTGCGGCTGGCCACTGCCAGCATTGGCAACGACGGCCGCACCAAGACTGACGCTGGCCGCGGCACCGTAGGTCAGGCCACCATCCGTCGGCACGGCGAAGACACGGCCCGCCGGATCCGTCTCGGTGGCCGGCTGGCTGCTTGCCCGCGTGGATGGGGTGGTGTGTGAGTGCGCCGGTATCTCCGCTGTGCTCAGCGTATGGTTCTCCTCGCCGCCTGTTTGTCCGATTATTCGGTTAGACAAACCGCCTCCAGTTCCCATGTGTACCGGCACCCGTCCGCGCAGGTCCGGCAAGGCGAAGGTGCTCTGCCCATCGCCACCAAATGTGATGCCGAGCAGCGCGAACAGGGCGGTGTTTTGGCTGATCGGAAGAAGCGAACCGTCGCATAAGTGGTAGTCCATGGGGGCAAAATTGCCAGCGAACAACTTGATTTCACCGATAAATGGGGTTGACATATATGTGGGAAGATATGGGTGGAGGAACCAAAACTCAGGCGCGATGATCCGCAAAGTTGATGATGGCTTCGCCGTTTTGCTGCTCGCCATGGATCATCGCCGAGCCCACCGCAGTGATGAATAACTCAAGGCTGCCGAGTGCCGGATGCTCCAGTTGGTAAATGCGACTCTCGAATGGATGCCCCGCAGGAGCCTTGAAGCGCAACGAAAACTGCTCGGCCACACCGGGGCGATGATGTTTCAAGGCTTCGGCTTTGGCCAACACCAGCTTGATCGCGGGTTGCGCAGAGGCGGCTGCTACTGCAAACGTGGAGCCCACCAGAGGCACAAATTCCTCCAAACCGCGCTGCTTCACACAGGGCGCGACTCTTCTCACGGCTGGCGCGACAGGGATTTGCGGCTTCTTCATCAGCAGCCTGAGGGCCAACGGCATGAGGCTGAAGGCCGCAGCCCCAGTTAGAAAGGTGCGCCGGGAGTTGCTTGCACGCGGCCCGGCATCGATCATCGAAATAGTATCATTCATGGCGGAAAAGGAGTTTCTAACAATCAATTTCGGGACGGGAAGATTCCGCTCACAGCGATGACGAAATTCACGCACAGTGAGGGCATCAAGTTTTTATGTGGCTGGCTTCCCCCGGCGCTGCCTAGGGGGCCTGAGCCACCTGCGGCCATGCTTGCCAAGCCGGAGGTGGCGTACGGGGTACCGCTGGCGGGGGTGGCGGGATAGGCACCGATCGGGTTGGCAGCGGTCGGGGTGGTGGTTGCGTTGACGGCTGACTGGTGCGTATGCACAGGCAATTGGGCTGTGGTGAGCGTGACTGCAGCTTCGCCGCCGGTTTGTCCGAGTGTGTAGTTAGATCTGGCAGGGCCTTGTCCAGGGGCTAAAGGCAGGCATGCTTGGAGGTTGGGGAGTCCGAAGTTGGACGTGCCATTGCCGCCATAGGTGGTGCCGAGAATATTGAACAGCGCGGTGTTTTGGGCGATGGCCATGAGTTGGCCGTTGCAGAAGGAATAGTTCCGGGGTGCAAAGTTGCCGGCAAACATGATGATTTCGCCAATAAAGGGTGAGGCCATGGTGGAAGCGGTGAAGGGTGAAATGGAGTGAGTTTCCGTGATCAGTTCCGACTCGGAAAGATCCCTTGCAGGGCAATGACGAAATTGAGCACTAGAAAGGGTTGCATGTCGTTGTGAGCCTGAGCGCCGCCGGACTGGCCGGTGCTCGTGCTGCCGAGATTGCCGTTAGGTGCAGCGGCGTACAGTGGGCGCGGCGTCACGGCCGGGAATGCGCCGCTGGCAACATTCGTCGTCCCTGCGGCCGTGCTGCAGGCCTGGGTGCCCAAGACGGCAGCACCGTGGGTGTGTGCGGGCATTTCCGTAGTGAGCAGCGTGTGGTTTTCCTCGCCGAGGGACTGGCCGAGGGTTGGGCTGATTCCGGGTCCGGTGCCGGGATGCATCGGCGAGCGCCCTTGCAGATTCGGTAGCGAGAAGTTGACAGTGCCATTGCCGCCATAGGTGATACCCAGGATGCTAAACAGCGCCGTGTTCTGTGAGATGGGCAGCACTTGTCCATTGCACAGGGCCCAGCCCCGCGGTGCGAAGTTGAAGCCGACCATCATGATCTGGCCGAGAAAGGGTGTTGCCATAGGTGTCTGGGATTAGGAAATTCAATGGGGGAGGATTAACTGCCGGTCTCGCGATTGATCACCGCTTCATACATCCGCAATTCCACGGAAGCGGTGATGACCGGGGTGATGAACAGCTCAAATGCACCGAGTGCCGGATGCTCAAAATCATGAGTGCCCTGCTGCAGTGGCTGCTCCAACCCGCCCGCCAAGAGCAGTGCAAACCTCTCTCCAGATCCGCGGCCGTGCCCGCTGCCCGGCTTCGCCTCCACAAGCCTGAGTTTCACTCGCTCGCTGCCACGCCATACGCCAAACTCGCTGTCCACCCATGGCGCGAAAACATCCAAACGAAGTAACTCGTCCACGGTCTGGGGTGCTGCCTGGGAAACCGGTGTCATCGCGTTGTGTTCAAAAGACTTGCAGCGCCGCCACTCGCAGCCCTAACTAGAAAAATCGATCCGCCAATCGAAAGATGAATGAATGGCGGCGGAGATGTCATAAACAAAGGAATTTAATTCCGAATCATGGTGGAGTCAAATGAGTTAGAAAGATTTTCCCTTTTTCGGCTTCGAGGAGTTGAATTGGAACTCAGCTATGTCGCCCCTTTCGTTACGAAGTGATGCCGCGAACTTCAGACGGCGGGTGGGGAATTTGGAGTGCGCGGACATGTCCGCGCTTTCCATTCGGGGCGACATGTCGCCCCGATCCAGGGTTTGGCCATTCTGAAGCGGATTCAGGCGGCGGCTCGGAATGTTGCGGCGGCCATCACCCCGGTTCGGGTGGCGAAATCCCTGAGTTTTTCGGGAT
>CAIQXC010000744.1 GCA_903875675.1 Akkermansiaceae bacterium | reverse complement strand
TTATATCCCGTCTTCCCTTTCCATATCTATGGCGTCGGAAAACCCAATCTCCAATTGGCTCGGGATACCTGGGAATTTAGCTTCGAACAACCACGCCAAAAACGCAACTTCTGCTGGTATCAAAGCCTGATCTACACCGCTAACCTAGGCCTGCCCAAAGAAGCCAGCGAGTTCGCAATCGCTAAATTCCTTTGGCCTAACCGAGAAAAGGGTGCCCAATCCGGTATGCGTTATCCGGTGTTCTATGACACCTTTGGCTTCTGCCAGCGGCCGGACTTCGACCACGGTGGATGCGCCATGGTTGGCTTGCAGGACATGTTGATGCAAGTTGTGGACGACAAAATCCTGCTGTTTCCCGCATGGCCCAAGGATTGGGATTGCGAATTCAAACTCCACGCTCCCAACCACACAACCGTCGAAGGTGTTCTCAAAGGCGGCAGATTGGAAAAACTCACAGTCACGCCACAAGCCCGTGCCAAGGACGTCGTCAACATGCTAATACAATAACAGAATGAGTAATCGATCAAAATACAAGATGCAACAAAGAGCCATGGGCATGGCGGCCTTGCTGGTGCTGCTCAGCGGCCTTGGATTATGCGGGCTTGCGGCGGCCGAGGAGGTAGCTGCCGCCCTCACCCTCACATCGCCGGTTTCCTGCCAAGTATTCCAGCGCGATAAATCGAATCAGGCGGCTATACTCATCGAAGGAACGCTCGGCGGCAAGGCCGATGTGGTTGAGGCCAAAGCCGATTTGTTGCCCGGTTCAAAACGCGGTGCAGCCGTCAATTGGGTCGCAGTGTCCGCCAGCGGTCAGCCGGTTTCAGGCAAATTCTCCGGCCATCTCAGCTTGCCCGCTGGCGGTTGGTATCAGGTGAGGGTTCGAGTCCGGACGGCCACCCGGACTCTGGCGGAGCAAGCGGTGGACAAGGTGGGCGTCGGCGAAGTGTTCGTCACTGCCGGTCAGTCAAACTCCGCGAACTTCGGCAACCCGCAGCAAACGGCCAAGGATGAGCGGGTCGTGTATTTCAATGGCAAAGAATATGTGCGGGCCCAGGATCCGATCCCGGGTGGGTGTGGCGGCGGCGGCAGTCCGTGGGCGTTGCTAGGTGATCGCATCGTTGCCTCGCAGCAGGTCCCTGTGTGTTTCCGCTCCGCATCCTTGAACTGGACGGAAGTGGCGGCGTGGCTCCCGCCCAATACCGATCTATACAAAAATCTCGCCTCTTGTGTGAAAGTATTCGGCAAAAATGGGGTCCGCGCCGTGCTCTGGCATCAGGGCGAAAGTGACACATTGGTTAGGACATCCGCTGAAACCTACTGCGAGCGCATCAAAACCATTGTCGATTCGCTTAACCAAGATGCCACCTATCAGTTGCCGTGGTTGGTGGCCCAAGCATCCTTCCATCCCGGGTCGGGGGCACCAGAACAGGCTCAGGTAGCCAAGGGACAACAGTTGCTCTGGGCTGGTAAAATCTGCTTCCAAGGACCGGTCACCGATGATCTGCTAGGCCCCGAATACAGGCATGACGGCGTGCATTTCAATCAGAAGGGGCTCGAAAAACATGCGGACAGGTGGTTTGACTCTTTGAGCAAGGCATTCCAATGGAAATAGTCCACATCCCCCGATTTTTCACACCGTGATAACAAAGCTCCTGATCCTCAGCGTCGGCACCATCGCCGGGTTCTCGCTTCCCTTGGCCGCACAGCAGCCCATCGCTTTTACTTTTGGTGAAGCTGGCCTCAAGGCCGTCATTATCGACAGTGATGAACGTGAGTCGTTCCTTGGCCTGCAACTGGATGCGGCAGGCCGCCTGTTCGCCGGTTGCCGGGAAGCATTGTTTGTCTATGAACCTGCGGCGGGCGGGCTCTATCAACCACGGCAATTGTTGTTCCGTTTTCCAAAAGATGCATGGATCTACGATATCGCCATTCGCGGTGACGACCTCTATGTGTCCACTCACACCGCGATCTATCTGCTGCAGGACGCTGTCAAGCGGCGCGATGGCATCACGCCTAAACGCCTGGTGTGGGGCCTGCCAATGATGAAGGGCTGGGACATGCACCAAGGCGTTCACGGCATGGCTATCGGGCCGGAAGGAGATATCTATTACTCTAGCGGTGACGAGATTGTTGACTACGGGGATTTCAACCGTGCCGACCACTGGTCGCACTGGACCTGCTATCATGGCACCAAGAGCACACGCGTCACCGGTTGCGGAGGCGTCTTCCGTTTCAGCCCTGATGGTGAATCCTTTGAGGTCGTCGCGGCAGGCACACGCAACAATTGCGGCATCTCTTTTGATAGATCATGGAATCTTTTCACCAGTGACAACGATCATGAATCGAGGCCACAGCAATACGTCCCAGGTCGCCTGTTGCACGTGACTGACGGGGCCTACTTCTCATGGCCCCGCGGCTGGTTGGCGGAGAAGCAGCCGTGGCGGGCGGATTTGCTGGATTCGCTCAATCCCGAATTGGGGCGTTATGTGCCCACTGGTCAGACCTATTATGACGATACTTTCCTGCCTGAGTCTTGCCGCCACAGTCTATATGTTGCCGAGTGGGGACGCGGCAAACTGCTGCGCTATCCGTTGCGGCCAGCTGGCTCATCGTTCAAAGCCCCGCAAATCGACTTTCTTGGCTGTCCACCCAATGTTCGCCCCGTCGGCCTCGCTGTGGGCCGGGGCGGCCGCATCTTCACCAGCGTATGCCACATGGAGGCCAATGAAGCGTCGCCCATGTACCGCAGCGAAATTGTCATGATCACCCGTGCCGACGATCCCCTCGCCGCGCCTTTCGATGGTTATGAGGAAACCACGGTTCCGTTAGATAAACTCTTTTCCGAATTGGGAGATGGTTCCTCACAGCGCCGCCTGCGTGCCCACATGGAATTACTGCGCCGCGGTCCCTCCGCTTGCCAGCAAGCCGTCACTCGTCTCGGACAGGCCGCCGTCGGGACCCCGCAGCATACGGATTTGTTATGGCTCGCCGCTGCTAGTGGGGCGCTGGAGTCGGTTGCTGCGCTTGCTGAATCTCCCGTTCCCGAAACCCGCCACCAAGCGCTGCGTGCCTTGCTTAGATTCGCGCCCGCCCCAAACCGAGCCATCTTTGAAAAGGCTCTCGACGATCCTAACCCACAAGCAGCTCACATCGCTCTTGTAGCCTTGCGTGATTGCTTCGATACCCCACCTTTACCGCAGATCATCGGTCACGCCGGCGGGGCGGATCGCTTGCTCCGCCAAACCGCCGTCCAGCTTCTTGCAACACGCTTAGCGATTCCCGAAATCCAACAACTCTGCGAGTCAAAGAATGCCACCGATCGTAGAACTGGCATCCTCGTCGCAGGCCAGCGCCTCACCATCCCTCCACTTTCTGGCCCCCTTCCCGAGGGCTGGCCGCTCGACCCAATGCAGAGCGTGGTCCCCTATGTGGGCGAAACTGTGGATCTATCGAGTCGCGGAATGCTTGGAAATTTCACGTTCGCCGACGCATGGGCCAAACGGGCGAAATCACCAGCGGACGAGAGCCTCTTCGCATTGTTGGAACGGTGCCTTAACGACGTCGATTCTGACAATGCCAAGCAGGCCGCCATGTTCCTCCGGTTGCTCAAGGATCCGCGCACCGACAGCCAATGCGCCGCCGTGTTAGGTCTTCCAAGTCGCGATGCTATCCAACCCATCCCCTTGAAAAATGCGACATCCTCCGGCATCACCGAATTGCCAGAGGTATTCAAAAATGTCAACTGGCAGGCACGCCTCGCCGCCGCCAATGCAAAAATCGGGGCGGTTCTCTTCACGACTCGTGGCTGCGCCGTCTGTCACTCCGCCAAACCCGGTGACTCTGGCGGCGGTGGACCCGCACTGCAAGGCGCGGGCTCTCGCTTCACCTTGCAATATCTGGTCGAATCGGTCATGGTTCCTAACAAAGTTGTGGCACCCATGTTTCGTTGGACCTTGGTGAGCCGCAAAGATGCAACCACCGTCGCCGGTCTTGTCACCGGCGAGACCGCCGACGCAATAGAGTTGCTGTTGCCAGCTGGCGTCCGCATCACTCTCCAGAAAGACATCATTGCCAAGCGCGAGCTGCAAGACCGCTCGCCGATGCCCGAGGGCCTCATCCAAACCCCCGAGGAGTTGCTTGATCTTCTCGCTTATCTCGTGACCTTAAACTAATATGCACAAACCGATGAAATCCATTGCGATCACGATAGTGGCTTTGATGATGGCTCACGGGGCCAGTGTCTCGGCTGGGGGCCTCGCCGGCAAGCGGCCGAACATCATTATGATTCTAAGTGATGACCAAGGCTATGGGGATCTTGGACGAAATGGCAACAAGGAGATCAAGACACCAAACTTGGACAAAATGTACGATGAGAGTGTTCATTTTGAGGATTTTCATGTGAGTCCGACGTGCTCGCCAACCCGCTCGTCGATCATGAGTGGCAAACACGAGTTCAAGAATGGGGTCACCCATACGATTCTGGAGAGGGAGAGGATGAGCTTGAAATCCACGACGATTGCCCAGGTGATGAAGTCGGCCGGGTACACGACGGGCATTTTTGGCAAGTGGCATCTGGGTGATGAAGATGCCTATCAGCCAGACAAGCGCGGGTTTGACGAAGTGTTCATTCACGGGGCGGGAGGCATCGGCCAGACCTATCCCGGCACCTGCGGAGATGCGCCTGGCAACACCTATTTCAGTCCGGCCATCAAGCACAACGGCACCTTTGAGAAAACAAATGGCTATTGCACAGATGTGTTCTTCGGGCAGGCATTGAAGTGGATCGAAGCCTCGTCCAAGGGCCAGCAGCCGTTTTTCGCATATATTCCCACCAATGCGCCGCACGCGCCGCTGGATTGTCCTGAGGAATATATCAAGAGATGCGGAGGCAACCGGTTCTATGGGATGATCGCCAACATTGACGACAACGTTGGAAAACTCATGGCGAAGCTGAAAGAGTTGGGCATCGACGATAAGACGCTGGTTGTGTTCTTGAACGATAATGGCGGTACGGGCGGTGGATTCAATGCCGGCATGCGCGGCTTGAAGGGGACGGCATGCAATGGCGGCACGCGTGCGATGTCGCTGTGGCGCTGGCCGGGTATGCTCAAACCGGCAGCCTGCGACAAGCTAACCG
>CAIQXC010000743.1 GCA_903875675.1 Akkermansiaceae bacterium | reverse complement strand
CCTCAGAAATCCCGGCCACATGCTCGTCAACAAGCTTCATAAAATGCTCGTAGGCGGCAACGTTTTCCTGCACAGCGGGAAGCTCTTCCCGGGGAATGTATTCGGTGACATTGCGGCCGTCCTCGCGGTGTTGGAGGTTGTAGTAAGGCTGTCCGTCAGGACCTGTTCGGATAACGGAGATGTGGCCGCGCTCCATGCGGGTGATGGTGGCCATTTGAGCAACACGTTCGGGTAGTGGTATGGTCTTCATACGGGGCGAATATATGTGTTCACATATACCAGAGCAACAAAAAAATACGCAAAACCAAGAAATCGTCAGACCTTGAATAAATCTGTCCTGCACCCCAGCTGGAACCACCGACACCATCGCGCTTGCCAAACCGCAGCCCAGTAACGAGGACTGGCGCGACTACCGGGATGTGGCAGTGATGGCCTTTCCCACCCCCGAGGGAGACACCGGCAAGCCGCTCATTCCATCCAGCGTCAAAAGCAACCGCCAGGACCTTCCCTGGGACAAATCCCTCGGCGCAGCGGAGGGTGCCGCAATCCATCTTGAGCCTAACAGTGATGGCACATGGGTGGAAGCCACCTTCGCCGCGGAGGTCACGCTGCGAACCATCCAGTTTCCATCTATCCAAAAATTCAACCACGGTTGGAGTTATGAACCGGGCGTGAAGGTTAGGGTCGATGCCGTGCTTGCGGATGGCTTGAAACCGGTGGCGGACTATCAGATGCCGCAGAGCAACTGGACGGATGATCAGCCGATGTCGCTGGCCTGCCGGGAAGTGCCCGCCAAAACCTATCGGATCACAATCATCAACCAGCATGGGATGGATTTCCCCTACCTTCGGTTGTTCAGTGCCGCACGCAAGCACAACTGGGAGTTTGAGGCGGGCTGGGCCTTGCGCAGCCTGGACCACAGTGCCTATCCGAAGCAGTCGAAGTCGGCCTGGCTCGATCCCACGCGCCTCGTCGATCTAACTGGAAAGCTCGACTCATCAGGAAACCTGCATTGGCAGGCGCCGGCCGGGCAGTGGACGGTCCTCCGCTGGGGGCACGTCAACACCGGAGCACGCAACGGCCCGGCACCGCCCGAGGGTACCGGCTGGGAATGCAACAAACTCTCCGCCGCCGGCGCCGACGCTCATTTTCCCGGCTATATCGGCCGCATCGCCTCGCCGGGCGGTCCGGCAGACGGCGGCCTGCTCAAGGGCATGGTCATGGATAGCTGGGAGTGCGGCATGCAGACGTGGACGGCGGACATGGACAGGGAATTCATGCGATTGCGCGGCTATCCGCTGCGGCCATGGTTGCCAGCGCTGGCGGGCTACGTCGTCGGCTCGCCTGATATCACGCAACGCTTTCTGCGCGATTGGCGTGCCACCATCAATGACCTGTTAGTGACAAATTTTTACGGCCGGATGGCTGCCCAAGCCCACGCCAAGGGGCTGAAAGTTTCTTATGAAACATCGGTGGGAGATGTGATGGTCGGCGACATTTTGGAATACTATAAATTCGCCGATGTGCCGATGTGCGAATTCTGGCAACCACGCATGGAAAACTTCGTCGGTAGCTTCAATTTCAAACCCGTCAAACCCTGCGTGTCCGCCGCCCGGATGTATGGAAAACGGCGAATCGCTGCCGAAGCGTTCACGTCTATCAACCTGACCTGGGCGGAACACCCCGGCATGCTGAAGCCCATCGCCAACATGCATTTGGCCGAGGGTATCACCCAGTTGGTATTTCACACCTACACCCACTACCCGCGCACCGATGCGCTGCCGCCGGGCAGCACCTTCGGCGCAGGCATCGGCACGCCGTTCCTGCGCGGCCAGACGTGGTGGAAGCACATGCCGGAGTTCACCAGTTATCTGTCGCGTTGCGGATACATGTTAGAGAGAGGCAACCCTGTGTCTGACGTGTTGTGGTATCTTGGCGATGAACTCGACCACAAGCCATCGGAAACCGCAGCCTTTCCTGAAGGCTATCGCTATGACTATTGCAATCCGGACGCCTTGCTTCACCGCATCACGGTGCGCGATGGCCGCTGGCTCACCCCGGAAGGCATCAGCTACCGCCTGCTGTGGCTGCCCGACTGCCCGCGCCTGATGCCAGAAACCTTGGAACACCTGCTCGAACTCGTCAAACAGGGCGGCGTGCTCGTCGGGAACCCACCGCAGGCACTCGCCACACTCAGCGGCGGCAGCCAGGCGGAAACCCGCTTCCACACAGCAATCAACGCCCTCTGGAGCCAGCCCGCAAACGTCGGAAAAGGCCGCGTCATCGCCGGTAAATCCATCGCGGAAACACTTAAAATGTTAGATATAGGTCCGGATGTTGCAGGTCGTGGCGTGGTGTGGAATCACCGCCAGGCCGAGGGTGCTGACTGGTACTTCGTGGCGGCTCCCGAGGTGGGCGGATTTCATGGCAACCTGCGCTTCCGTGCCACCGGCGATGTCCGCTTGTGGGACCCGGCAACCGGCACCTCAAGGCCGGCCGGAATGCTGCGTTGCGAAGGGGAAACCACCACCGTGGCGCTCGATCTGGCAGCGTCTGAAGCGATCTTCGTGATGTTCCAGGCAACTGGCAAAACCAGAACTAACAGAATTGAGCGAGTGGACCACGGAGGGGCGAAGGTTGCGTATATCCAACCCGCTTCTGTTGACGGGATGGCATATAGCCAAGCCGGTGGGGTTGGCGGGGGCCGGGTTCTATCGGCGTTCTACGGCGATCCGGCGAATGCGGCACGCCGCAAGGATGTCACGCGGTTGGTCATGCACGAGCTTGCCCAAGGGGTGACGGTACTGCACCCCAACAACACATGGGCGGGAGGCGACCCGGCATTGGGCTCGCGCAAGAAGTTGTCTGTGGAACTGCAACTAGCAATCGGTGGCAGCAAGCGATTGGAAGCATGGGAAAACGAGCCGCTGCAGTTGGAGGCAGAGCGGATGCAACCGGCCGTATGCGAGGTGTTGGATGAAAAATCCCTGCTGGCTTGGCAACCGGGAGACTATGAAATCACCCGCAGTGATGTCCGCATATCCACTCTCACGGCAACTCTTCCCAAACAAATCACCCTCGAAAAATCCTGGAAACTCACCTTCCCGCCGGGTTGGGGGGCCAGCACGCCGGTGACGCTGGATCATCTGGCATCATGGACCGAGCCTAACACCCCGGAGGAAGCCCGGGCCTTTTCTGGATCAGCCGTTTACTCCACGCAGTTTGTGCTGGACGAAGCCGCCAAAGGCACCCGCGTCGAGCTCGACCTTGGCCGCGTGGAAGTCATCGCCAGCGTCCGCCTCAACGGCAAGCTCCTGCGAACCCTCTGGTCTGCACCCTTCAAACTCGACGTCACATCCGCCCTCAAGCCCGGAACCAACCAACTCGAGGTCGAAGTCACCAACACCTGGCGCAACCGCTTGGCCTACGATTCCACCCATCCCGAGCCACAGCGCAAAACATGGACAATCAGCGGCCCCGGCCCGGTCCCGCTGATACCCGCCGGCCTCCTCGGCCCGGTGATACTGAGGGTCGGCCAAATCCTGCAGCTGCCCGATGGTTTATGACTTGGGATGCCTCATGAAATGTGGAGCATTTCGGGGCATTTGGCTTCCGGGTTATTCCGGCTAACGAGGTGGGATTATCACCGATGGTTGAATGCTTCCCCCACTGTAGGATTTCCCAAAATTCAAAATTCAAAACTCTCCTCTTCTTTCAGCTTTTCTTCCTTCTCTTCCTCTTCCATTCAAAATCCGACTGAGCTCACGCCGAAGTCCTCATCACCTCTCTCCTGGTTTGAGGCTCCACCTCGAAAAAGTTTAAGTGACTGCCTGCTCCATACTCTCCCCGGGATCGGGGCTTGCGTCTTCAAGGCTTGCGTCTTTGGTGCAATTCTAGAATGACGGTAGCGAGGTGATGGGCGAGGGTGTGTTTGGAGGCGGGGGGCAGGGCCTCGTTGTATTCCGGATAGACGAGAAGCACCTCGTTGTGATCGGAACCGAATCCGATGCCGGGTTTGGAGACGTCGTTGGCGATGATAAGGTCGCAGTGTTTGCGGACGAGTTTGTCGCGGGCGTTCGCTTCGAGGTTTTGGGTTTCTGCTGCAAAACCCACCAGCGTGCCGGTGAAGCCGAACTCGCCGCGCGCCGCCCCCAAAATGTCGGGTGTGCGGACCAACTCAAGAGTGAGCGTGGCAGCGGCCTTCTTGATCTTGTGGGCGGCAACGCTCGCCGGTGTGTAATCCGCCACCGCCGCCGCAAACACCGCAATGTCAATGTGCCCCAAACTCTGTGCCACCGCCGAGTGCATCTCGGCAGCCGTCTCCACCGGAATAAAGTCCACCCCGCCGGGAACATCCAACTCCGTCGGCCCGGAAATAAGCAGCACCGAGTGACCTGCCCCGACAAACGCATGGGCCAAGGCGTAACCCATTTTCCCAGACGAGCGATTCGTCAGGTAGCGCAACGGATCAAGCGGCTCACGAGTCGGCCCGGCTGTGATGAGGACATGCACGGGCCTAGTGTGCGGCTCATTCTGCCGCTGGCAAGTGGCAAGTCACGGGTTCTTGCTTCCCCTCCCACAAACGCACCCGCAGCGCCTCGGCGGCTGCACGGGCTTCCGCGTCTTTCTTGCTCTTGCCTCTGCCAGTGGCCAACACCAAGCCACGCCACGACACCTCGGCCAAAAATACCCGGCGATGATCCGGGCCGCTCTCCCCAACAATCCGATAGCCCGGTGCCTGCGGGTGAAGCGCCTGCAAGCGCTCCTGCAATTCCCCCTTGGGATTGAGCTCCTCGGGACTGGCGGCCATCCCCCCGATCTCCGACTCAAACAAGCGCAACACCAGATCACGCGCCACCTTCCGCCCGGCATCCAGATAGACCGCGCCAATCAGCGCCTCAAAGGCGTCAGCCAGCGTCGAGGGACGGCGCCGCCCACCGCTGGACTCCTCGCCTTTGCCCAACAATACGTAAGTGCCCAGGTCAATGGCCATCGCAAAACGGGCCAGCGCCCGCCGCGAAACCACCCGCGCCCGCAATTTCGTCAGGCGTCCCTCGGGAAAATCCGGGAACATCCGGTACAATTCCTCAGTGACGATCAATTGCAGAATCGCATCACCGAGAAATTCCAAGCGCTGGTTGTCAAAGTGCGGGCTAGTGGACTCGTAAGCCAAGCTCGGATGCGTCAATGCCTCTGCCAAAAGCAGGGAATTGCGGAATTTGTAGTGGATCCGTTTCTCGAGGGACTGCATCGGCGCTAGAATTATCTGACCTCCTTCCTCTTCCAGTTCATTGGCGAACCCGAGGAGAAAGATGGGGTGGACGACGGGACTCGAACCCGCGACAACCGGAATCACAATCCGGGGCTCTACCAACTGAGCTACGACCACCATTTCATGGGGGGACGCGCAACTTAGGCGACCAGCCACCGCTTGGGAAGGAAAAAATTCGTCTATGGCCCAAGAAACATTAAACTCGGGGTTCGACCTCAATATAGCCACCGGGTCGAGCCAATTCAATTCCCTGAAATTGCCTCAAGCTCATGAGCCGCGCAAGCATATCGGTCGCTTTGCCGCTGGGTTCGGCTCACGGTTTGGCGGGAGGCGGCTCGCGGTAGTCGGGAAAGACCATCACCCGCGGCGTACGCACACCATTCTCGGCATTGATGAAGACGACACTTCGGCTGCGCGGGTCATGGCGCCAGCGGGTTTCGCAGAGTGGATAGAGGTGATCGTTGTCGGGAATTCGGAACGTCAGATTCACCGGATAGTCCAAATTCCCCTTGGCCGGCGCTTCCATCGTCACCCGTGAATTCGGCTGGATCACCAGTTTCTCGGATCCCACGCTGCCGCCCACCGTGTTTTTTGTCAGGTTAAACCACAGCATCTGGCCGACCCGCAATTTATCGCTGCTGGCGTTGATGACCTGCATGCGCACCGGGGCGACGGTGTTGGCGGGGTCGCTGGTGACGAGCAGATAGAAGTCGGCAACATCACCGGCCACTGTCACGCTTGGAGCACCGGGTGGCAGCTTGGTTGCATCGCTCAATGGCGAAGGCAGCAGGCAGAGGGTCAGGGGGCCGGAACGCAGCGGATAGACCTTGGAGAAGTTCATTCGCGGCAAGTCCACCTCGATCGAGGCGACGCCATCGAAGAGTTGGAGTTTTTCCGGGGCCGCATCGGGTCCATCAAAAAACAAGATGCGGCATGTGTGCTTGACCGCTTTCTGCTGCTGCGCGAAGGCGGCAAGGGGGGCGAGGAAGAACAGGCAAATGTAAGGGAGAAATTTCACGTTATTGGTAATTGGTTATCAGGAAAGACGCAAGAATTGAAGACACAAGACACAAGAAATGACCGATAGGCAAGCGCGGCGTCTCTTCTCTTGTGTCTTGGGTCATCTTCACACTTCACTGGCGGCGAGCCAGCGCAGGGAGACGAGTTCGAAGCGTCGGCCAAAGGCTTTGTTGGCAGCCCTGACAGGCGGAGTTAGAATGTCGGCGGCCTCCGAAGCATCGACAAACTCTCGAGTGCGCTGCACCACCGCTTCACACACCGCGTGGGCAATCACCTTGCCTGTGGCGTCCCGGGCATCCCCATAACCGCGAATGGTGAAGGTGTCATCACGCACAGATAGAATCGGTGCCAGCGGCCGCAAAATGTCCGCCTGACGCGTCCAACCGGGCAGACCGTAGCCGCTGTAGCCGACGGCAGCGGCCGGAAACTTGTATTCAGCAGCAGGGGCTTGCGGCGGTGAGGCCACCGACTTGGTTGAGAGCGCCTGCATCGCGGAAAACGGGTTGGTCGCCGCGTTACCGGACACCTGGTTGAGCGCGGCCTGCAAAGTGCCAGCCAGCGCCAGATCTCCACCTGACAACTGGCGGTTGACAAACTCGGCGAACGACAGAAACGGCCCGCGCAAACGCACTTGCTTTACCACCTCCTTGGCCATCGCATCGAGAAACCCTGAATTCACGGTGCGGTAACCGGCAAACTCGGTGGCCTCGGGAAAATCCCCGGACGAACCGGTCTGCCCCGCCCGGGTATCCCCGGCCACACTGAAGCGGCTGTATTCATAATCCTGCTGGCTCGATAACGTCACGTTCCACGACGAACCCGTCTCCTGAATGTATGGAACCAACTGGTGACGGGCATGACCTAACAATGCACGCCAGGCGCTCACCGAAGTGGAATTCACGTTGAACATGCCCTCCACCTCGAAGCGCGAGGCGATGGATTTCCAGGAATCCGTCTTGGCCACATACGCGTTATAGAGGCTCGCTGCCTTGGCGGCGCTCACCCCAGCGAGCGCCTGATCGGCCCGAAGCGGTTTATAGGCGTGGTTGCCCAGTGGGGTTTTGCCGGTGACGAAATCCGTGTAGGTCGCCTGCAGGGAACGGCCAGAACTGCCAAAATTGCTAGGATCCGGCGTGATTGATGAGACAAACCAATCGTCGAATAATAGGTGGTTGGCACAATACGAATCGTCGTACTGGAGGTTGACTGCCAACCCGGCATCGGCGGAGTTGACCACGGCGTTGGCGGGCAGCAGCGGGGTGGCGTCAGAGTTACCTATCAGGTTGAAGGCGAATGGTGGCACCGGGTTTTCGTAGCGCATATCCCAGTTGACCAGTTCTCCTAACGAAACAATCGGGCGCGACGGCAACTCGTCGATCACGCAACGCGACAAGCCGTCGGCCTTATTGAAGCCGGTGACGATGTAGCCGCGGCCGGTTTTGTCGCTGGAGAT
>CAIQXC010000742.1 GCA_903875675.1 Akkermansiaceae bacterium | reverse complement strand
GTAATCCGCCTTCAAGGAGGGTGGGCGTCCCCGCCCACCCGTAATCCGCTAGCCTATCCCTAACGCGGTGCCTTGCCAACGGAAATTGCTGATGATCACGGGATGGTCACCTCGAGGCGAAAGAAGATTTTGGCATCACCGGCGGGCAGGGTGTAATTCACGGAGGTGTCGGATTCATGATAGAATCCGGCGGCCGGGGGAGAGTTGGCATCGCTCGGCGCATCCGTCCAGTGGCTGAGATCGCCGGATGTCTGCACCTTGCAGGCAGCGTTGGCATCCTTGTTTTTCGGCCAGGTGATCATGCCATTCACAGGGGCCGGAGTCGCGGTGAAGGAGGCTCCTGTTTCGCCCATGAAGTATTCGACGGCATTGGGCACGCCGTCGTGGTCAAAGTCATCGGTTGGCGTGCCTCCGCCGACATTGGCAGCCGCCCATAGATCGTAGCCGCCAGTGGATTTGACTGAGAGGATGCCATCCGACGCGAGCTTGCCGGTATCCCATAGCAGCCCGTTGCCGGGAGTGGCGGGGGAGATGCTAGAAAACGAACCTGTGCCACCGGCTGTGAAGATCGTGAAACTGTCACCGGCGGCCAAGGGTGTGCCGACGCTGGAAAGCGTGAGCGTGCCCCCGAAGGCGAGCCATCCGCCCGATTCGGCGATTTGGTCACAGGAGGGTGCCCCGTCTTTGTTGAGGCGCAGCAGGGTGTCGCCCGCAAGTGTCAGATCCCCATGGATCGTCAACGTGCCCATCGTGGTTCCGCTAGCGCCTGCAACCGTCAGGGTGCCACCCGGTTGCACGTTGACGGCCCCCGCGATCGTGCCGGTGCCGCCGAGCGCCGTACCAGCGGCTAAGTTGACCTCGCCGCTACCGGTGATGGATCCGTTCACGAGCAAGTTGCCGCCGTTGACGGTGGTGTTGCCGGTGTAGGTGCTGGTGCCTGCCAGAGTGAGCGTGCCAGCGCCGACTTTGGTCAGGCCGCCGTCCGGTGTGGTGTCGAGGGCGGAATCATGAACCAGTGCCTGGCCGATGGTGATGTCATAATTGTTGGTGTTAATGGTGGCACCGGCAGCCATCACGTTGACTGCGTACAATCCTTGCATGAATCCGGGGGTTGAGACAGTGGGAAGCAGAACCCCGCCATTGAAGTTAAAGGTGGCGGTGCCCGTGCCTCCATCTGTGCCAAAAGCGTTCGTCGTGAGTGACCCTCCATTGAGGGTGTAAATCCCGTTGTTGGAACCGCCACCGTTGTAATTGACCCCTCCGTTCACGACCACCTCGCCACCGGTCTGCGTGAAGGTGCCGGTGCCGCTGCCCTCACCATATCCACCGATGTAGAATGGCGCGTTGATCGTAAGCTTTCCCCCGGAAATCGAGCCCGTGGATGTCCCGTGGGCACCAATGACAAACTGCGACGTGCACGTCACCTCACCGGCTGTCTGGGTGTAAGTGCCGCCAGCATTGACGTCTATCAGCCCGCCTGTCTTGGTTCCGCCGGAAACAAGATAGGTGGCACCGTTGTTAACGTCGGTTCGCGAGGGGCTGACGAGAGATCCGTCGGCGAGTTCCAGTGTGCCGCTGATGACAGCCGTGTTGCCGGTATATCCGTTGGCTCCTGTCAGGATCATATTGCCGTTCCCCGTTTTTGTCAGAAAACTCGCTTGGAGCCCCCCCGCAAGACCGTCATTGAGGGCTCCGGATACATTGAGAATGCCGGCGTCCCCGACTTGGAATGTCGTGCCTGTAACGCTGTAGTCGCCCAGATGATAGCCCGCGAAGGTGCCGGATGCCGAGATTGTGGAAGTCATTCCCTCGGCGGCAGTGACTAATCCCTTCAACGCAAAGGACGGGAAGGTGCCGTTCGCTCCGCCGATTGCGGTGAGGGTGCCACCGTTGAGCGTGACCGCAGCGAGCGCGTTGAAATATTCGCCGTTGGTTGTGACGGTGCCACCGGAGTTGACCACCAGCGCCACTGCAGGCGTGGAGGTATGGTTGCCCATCACGTCATTGGCTCCGAAGCTGAGTGTTGCGCCGGAATTCACCGTGATGGTTCTCGGCAATGTCGGATCGCCCAGCGAGCCGACAGTCGGGTTGGAGCCGCCTGTGCTTCCGCCTGCCAGCAGTGTGCCGCCTGAAATGGTGATGTCTCCGCTGTAACTGCTGGAGGCGCTGGCGAGGGTCAATGTGCCCTGACCCGATTTGTCCAAGCTGCCCGCGCCGCGGATTGCGCCGGAGACGGTTTGATTGTCGAAGAGATTCCATACCACCGAGCCGTTGTTGGAGATGCTACCGGTCACCGCGCCATCGTGGCCGCTGGTACCGTCGCCCAATTGCAAGGTGCCACCGGTGAGGGTTGTGCCGCCGCTGTAGGTGTTGGTATTGAGCACGGTCAGTTTGCCAGTACCTGTCTTGATCAGAGCCGTGCCGCCGACGATCCCGTTGGACCCCTGCAACGTGTAATCCTTGCTGGAGTTGCTGAATGTAGCGGTCTGAGGCATCACATTGCCGGATGAAATGTCCACCGTCGTGGCCGTGGCCGTGTCATCGAACAGGACCGGAACAGAGTCGGAAAAAATCGCCGGGCTGTTGCCTGCTACGTCAATCCAGTTGCCCGCCGTCGTCATGTCCCATGCGCTCGTCGCGCCGACCCACGCCAGCGACACCAGTGGTGCCACATATTCATCGAACGCGATACCTGTTAGACTCCAGTTTTGCGGATCCATGACGGAGATGACGATGTTGCTGGTGCCGGGGGTGATATCGAAAACATGATAGGCCAGACCGTCGGTGGTGTGGTGATAGCTGGTACTGGCGGCCGCGCCGGATCCATCATCCAAGCTGGGGCTATAGGTGTGGTTCGCGCCATCGCCGGAGGCTGTCATGATGGTGACGCGGTAGCCGGTATTCGTCGCGCGGGTGATCGTGAATTGCCGCGGCCCGCCGGAGTTGGCCAACAGGGGCACGGGGGTGAGTGCGTTGCCATTGGCCGGGTCTTGCATCATCCCGAAGTTGCCGTTGCCCGACCACATGCCGATATTGTTGTCCTGGCAGGTGATGGCGATGTCGGCAGGCAGGCTCACCAAGTTGCCGGAATTAGAGACGCCCGCGTTGCTGGTGCCGCCGTCCAGATAGTATGGCTGCGCATAAACGTTGTTCCCCGCGTTGAGCCCGAACACCACATATCCCAATGTCCCGTATTGCCCGTCCGCCTCGAGCGCGGCAGCCGTTCGCCAGTCGGCCCCGGCGGTGGAGTCCACCCCGACCACGGTAACTGTGGCATGGATGATGGCGGGAAACGCAATGGCTAACGATGACACGAGACGTGCTAGAATAACGGTGTTCGGTTTCATGGAATTTGAGGTTGGGATTTTAATTGGAAGGACCGCTGGGTAAGGCAGGTCAGTGAAGCGCTAAACAAGCTTCAAATGGCAATTACACAAAAAATTGCCGAGAGACAATAAAATTCATTAGGTCTGTTAGCCAAATTTCCTTTGGTGAAAAGTGACGGGCACGGCGCACCCCTATCTGGCGTCCCACGGGTGGAGCCAGTCAGCGCTCCCAGATATCTCAGGCTTGAAGAACGGCTGGCCATCCACATACATCACCCGCTAGCCGTTGGCCAGCGGCCGAACCTCCGATACGTCGGGCGATGCCGTCGTGTAGGTGGCACTGGCCGCGGGACTGCCATTTTGCTAGATCGTGTGGGTTAGGTCACGGGTTTCACTGGGATGGCCAGGCGGATTTCAGTTCGTGGACTTGAAGCGAGTGGATTTTCGCGCTGCCGCCTTTGGCAAAGACTTCCAGGGAGAGGTTGTCCTGCGGGACAATCACCCCCATGGGCATGTAGAGCCGTCCGTCGTTGCCGAAGATGTCAATAGAGGTCCGGTCCACCAGCAGGCGCAGACGGATCTTCCCATCCACCAACTGGAGAGGTGCCTTCTTGTCCTGGCAGGTGAGTTCCTGTTTCTTCACGTCATAACTAA
Organism: Akkermansiaceae bacterium; assembly: GCA_903875675.1. GTDB lineage: Bacteria > Verrucomicrobiota > Verrucomicrobiia > Verrucomicrobiales > Akkermansiaceae > Luteolibacter. The sequence continues at coordinate 7,545 of CAIQXC010000742.1, read as the reverse complement.
CAGTGATGCCGCGCAGGTTGAACCCCACTTCCACCGCATCTCCGCAGGCGATCTCGGCGGCCAAGTCCAGAAGTTCTGCTTTCACGGCGGCGAGTGGATTTTCGCCGGGCTTGAGCGGCTGCGGCTCGATCGTGTGGGATTTCACGCGGAGGGAGGCATGTTCCTTCGCCGGATTGGCGAACAGCCGCGGGCCGTATCGGGTGCTGCGCAGCGTCAATTCCACAGGCAATCCCATCATCTGGTTAAAGGGCATGCCCGGAAAGCCGATCTGGCCCCACGGGATGAGGATGCGGCGTCCGTCCTCCTGCGCCATGTCGGTATAGGTCTGCGAGGCATACCAGCAGTTGCCCTGTTGCATGGGATGCGGCCCGGACTCCGGCGTGAACGTCTTGCCGTCGAACTTGCCGACCAGATAGAACCCGTTGCCGCCGTAAAACACCCATTTCGTGTTGCGCTTGTCGCCATTGAGGGCGATCTCGAAGAACTCGGGACACTCGCCGCAGCCGGGCACGGTCACGTCGCTCATCCGCTCCCATTGCTTTAGGTTGTTAGATGAGAACAAGGCAAAGCCGTTGCCGTCGAGAAACAACGCCATGATCCATTTCTTCCCCGGTGCATACCAAATGACCTTGGGATCCCGGTTGTCGCCGGCGACATGCGGCAGCACCGGATTGTTCGCATACTTCGTCCAGCTTCGCCCGCAATCGTTGCTGTAGGCGATGCCTTGGCTGAAGGGGCACTTGGGATAACCGAAGCCCGAAGTGCCGGCTGCGGTGAAGATACAGACCAGGGTTTTCTCGGGTCCCTTTTGCAGACCTGCGGTGTTGTTCCAGTCCACGACGGCGGATCCGGAATACATGGTGCCGTGCTCGTCGGGATAGAGCGCGACCGGCAGTTCCTGCCAGTGGATCAGGTCTTTGCTCACGGCGTGGCCCCAGTGCATGTTGCCCCAGCTCCAGCCGTAGGGATTGTGTTGGAAAAACAGGTGGTATTCGCCCTTGTAAAAGACCAGGCCGTTGGGATCGTTGGTCCAGCCGCGGCGCGGCGAAAAGTGGAACTGCGGACGCAGTGGTTCCTGATAGAGTGTGGCCGCGCCTTTGATCTCGTCGCTCTGATCGATCGCCTCCCAGCCGGCATGAGTCTCGGGCAGCCTGTCGGCCTTGATGGTGGCCTTCTTCCCGCGAAATGCCGCGACGTCCATGGATGCCCACCAGTCCGGCGCACCGTCGGCCAGCTCGATGTCGAAATAACGCGGCGCCTCGCCTTCGATCGACACGGTCAGCACGCGCTTCGGCCCCCCGTTCTTCACCGGCAGGTTGATGTAGCGTTTGGTTAGAACGATTTCGCGCGTGGGATTGGCGAGCACGCCGGCCGCCTTGCTGTCGCTCTGCACGAAGTGGTCGGCGCTGATGTGTCCCCAGCCACCTGTCGCCTGATCGATGATTTGGATCACGGCGTGTTTGCCGGAGAACTCTTCGACGTTCCAGCACTCCGGCGCGAGTTCCTCGCTGCCGCCGGGCTGGTCGTTTGGGCCAGTGGCGTTGCGCACGGTTTTGCCGTCGATCAAGAGATTCACGCAGGTTTTAGCCGCGTCCTTGCCGCCGCCGATCAGGAAATTGATGAAGTTGCGCTCGATCGCAAACTCCGGCGAGGTGAGTGTGCCGGTGGCCGGGTCGCCGCCGTGGAACGAGTTGACCAAACCCTGCCCCTTGTATCCCGAAACCGGCATCTGGTTGGGCATCGTGCCGCGCGACGGACCCGGGCCAAAGGCTTCGCCAGTGGCCTTCCACTGGCCGTAATCAGGGCCTTCAAAATCGGCGATGAGGATGTCGTCCGCCGCGCGTACGCCTGGCACGGCGATGGCTGACAGGCACAGGATCGCATGCAACAGAGGTTTGATCGTTGGTTTCATAAGGGTGATTCGGAAATGTGCTGGTTCAAGGGAGTATCCATGTGGGCGTGGTTTAGGTATCTATTTTCGGTTAGTTGAGATGATTCATTTGTCATGAGTCAGGAATTATCGGGGGTCAGTCGGGCGCAACCACGAGGCGGCAGAATTTCTTCGCCGCGTCGGCGGGCAGGGTGATTCGGACACCGGTTGGATTTGTTAGAATACTGATGCGCGGGTCGGGAAGCGCCACATTCGTCCAGCCGGACACCGACAGATCATCCGAGATCTGAAACTTGAAGCTGGCGGCGGCGGTCGGGTTATGGGGGATGGTCCAGGTCAGCACGCCGCTGGTGTTGACCAAGGGCGGCATCGTAGCTGGGTTGGCGGCGGTGGCACCCATCAAGAACTCGACGCCGTTGGGGATGCCGTTGTGGTTGGAATCGGCGGCGGGATCGGCTCCGGCGGCGTTGGCGGCGGCCCAAGCGGCATAACTGCCGGGTTGGGGCAGCGGGCCCACGGCGTAGGCACCGAGGGCGTAAGCACCTACCTCCGTGGCGGTCAGGGCGCGGTTGACGATCAGCAACTCGTCGATCCAGCCCTTGAAGTTCTCATCGGCGAGGGTCGTGCCGACGCGGAAGTTGGCGGTGGAGATGGCCGGATCGCCGGGCGTGTCGCTGGCCTGCAGGAGGCCGTCGATGTAGATCTTGCGGGTGGCACCGTCCCAGGTTCCCGCCACCGCATGCCAGGCGCTGCGGAAGTCGCCGCCGTTCGGCACCGCTGCACTGATGTCAGCATTCCACCAGTAATTATGGACACCGCCAAAGTAACCGTCCAACCGAAAATTGTTAGCCTGCCTGTTGGCCCCCGAGCCATAGCCGATCCACCCGCCGCTGGCGCTGCCGGTTGGGTCGGCTTTGACGAAACAAGCAACCGTGTAGGGGCTGGCACCGGTGGGCACACCGGTGGGGAACCATCCGGAGACAGTGCCGAGCGTGGTGCTGCCGTCGAGGTAAAGCGCCCCCCCGAAGCGGCCGGTGGCCGAGAATTGAGGCGCGCCTGTCTTGCCTGTTAGATCATTGGGGTTGCCGCTGTCGTCGTGGCCCAGGTTGTTGGAATCGTCGAAGCTGTAGTAAGCCACGGTGCCGGTAGGCACGGCGGGCAGGGTCGGCGTGGCGGCCACTTGGGCGGAGTTGGCGCTGTTGCCGGCCGGATTGGCGGCGGACACGACATAGTAATACGTGGTGCCGTTGGCGGCGGTGGTATCCAGGAATTGCTGCGTGGAAACGGTGGCGAGCAAACGGTAGGGTCCGCCGTTGGTTTGTGCCCGATTCACGTTGTAGGCGGTGGCCCCGGCCGCAGCGGTCCAAACCAGCAGCGTGCGGGCATTGCCGGTGGTTGTTGTTAGACCGGTAGGAGTCGGCGGTGCGATCATGACGGCTGGCATCACATCAGCCCAGGTTTGTCCGATGCGGATTTCGTCATGCGCCACGGTTGTGGAATTGATGTATGCGCCGAAGGAAATCCCGTTGAACGACATGTCCGCCTGCCCCAGCTTCGTTAGATCGGGTGTAGTCGGCTCGCTGTAGGAAGACGGATTGCGATAAACCCGGATGTCGTCATTGCCACTCTGGAAGTCGATGCGCACGACGTAGAAGTTTACCGCCGTGCTGCCGACACCGAGAGAGAGATTGTTGACCGAGTTGGGGGCGCGAAGATTGACGTTGGTGCCGCCGGAAACATCGTTGCCGATGCCGCCGATGCGGCCACCATCGCCCAAGTCCCCGCGATGAAACTCGAACTCGTAGAAGCTGCTTGTCGTGTTAGGTTGTTGCAGGAAGCTGAGATAGAGCCGCTTGCCGGTGGCACCGATCCGGCCACTGCTGTCGAGATAACCTTGTCCGCCGAATGGTCCACCCGCCGTGGTGTCCAGCCAACGCCCGATACGGCCCGCGCTCGGTTGGAATGCCGCCTTGCCAAGCGATCCGCCGTCGTATCCCGCGGGTGCATTGGCACCGGCGGCCAGTCCATTGGCCATCACCGTGGCATTGGCCCCGGCGACGCCCGTCCACGCACCGCTCCAGCCCGACCCGCCGGTTTGACCCGCTAAATAGCCGGAGGCGTAGTTGAATCCTTCGTATGCCAGCAAGGTCGAGCCGGTCGAGCCGGAAATCCTGTAGGTGGCGGTAAGCGTGGCGTCGGCCGTTCCCAATGTCAGCGTGGTGTTCGTCGCCTGGATGTCCGCGATCGACGGGCTGCCGGAGTTGACTACCCACTTTTCAAACTCTTGGCCGGTCGGCGGCGCGGCGGCGGTGATTGTCGCCACATCCGTCCCGGAGAAAAATCCGCCGCCGGATCCGCTGGTCACGGTCAACAGATAGGTGGAAGCCGCCAATCCGCGTGGAATGACAAACGTGTCCCACTCAACATAGCCCCAACCGCCGGAAAAATTGTCAACAACCTCGAGACAGTAGCGCTTGCCGTCGTTGAGGAACGGCGAGGAATCCAACTGATAGGTGCCACGGTTGTTTTCCTGGGCGGTATGGACGGCGGTGACGCGTTGGCCGGTATCGGCGCGGACGAGACAGGCACCCATGGCGTTGCTGGTGTAGTCGCCGGTTCCGAGGTTGGGAATGATGGAACCGGTGATGCTTCCGCCCTCGCTCTCGAAGGTGATCGGCAGGTTCGACGTGATTTGGAAGCTGGGCGAACGTGCGATCAGGACCGGGTGGCCGCTGTCGCCGTTGAAACTGCCGCCATCGGTATCGCTGCGGGTGGTGATGACAGGTGGGCTCTTCAGGTTGCCGCGTTCCGAGCGACTGGAAACCAGAATTTTCGGTCCGCTGCCGGTGTTGTTTTGCGAAATGACCGTCCATCCTTGCCAGTCGGGTTGGCCGGTTCCACTGGCGAACGTGAAGGTGATTGGCAGCGGATCGACTTCAATGCCGACAGTGGCCGGGGGACTGTCGTCGGTTCCATCGTTCGTCTTGAAGGTGAAGCTGTCGTTGCCGAGATAGCCTGCTGTCGGCGTGTATGTTAGATTTGGGGCCGTGCCGGTCAATGTGCCGTGGGCCGGCCCGGTTAGGACGGTGAAGACCAGCGGATCGCCCACCGGATCGGCACCTGTCAGAATGATAGTCAGCGGGGTGTTCAGCAGAGCACGCACGCCTTGCGGATCGGCGGTTGGCGGGCCGGGCACTCCATGCACGGTGATGGTGACCGTCGCGGCCGCACTATCGACTTTGCCGTCATTGGCCTTGAAAGCAAAACTGTCGGTGCCGATGAAAAAATGATTCGGCAAATAGCTCAGATTCGGCGGGCTTCCGCTCAGGGTCCCGTGGACGGCCTGGGCCGAAACCGCAAAAGTGAGCGGGTCTTGATCGGCATCTGATCCTGTTAGAATAATAGCCAGGGGCGTGTCCTCGTTGGCGTCGAGCGTTTGGGTATTGGCGACGGGCCGGGCGTTGCCGGGCACATTGACGAAGACAGCGGTGGCCGAGCGGACCGGCTTGCCGGTGAGCTTGCCGGTGGCGGCCACCGGGGTGACCTCGAAGAACAAATAGCCGCCCACGTCGTCGGCCTGGACGACGTAGGTGGATGAGGTGGCACCGGCGATGGCTGATGCTGTTAGATCGAAGACCTCGTTCAGGCTGCGGAACCAGCGGAAGGTGCTGGGGCCCTCGGCGTCGTTTTCCGCGTCGGCAAAGGTACAGGAGCCGGCCATCGTTTGCCCTTGATTGGCGGTGCCGGAGATGGCGGCCTGGCTCGCAACCGGGGCGGTGTTGGGAGTGATTTCGTGAACGGCGAACGACACGAGTTGGGCGTTGCCGCCTTGGGCATAGGCGGTAACCGAAGCGGTTGCGACCGGGGAAAAGCCCCCGTGCAAGGCGATGCGCCCGTGGTTGGCAAAGGTTTCCATGATGCCTTCGTCGATGACAACCCGCAGCGCGATGCGGCCATTGACCGGACTGAGTGCGTAGCTGCCGTTGAGCAAATGGGAAGAAACGTCGTAGGATGCGACTTGGTTGCCACCGGCGAGGAGACCTACCCGGGTTGCTGTGCCCGGCTCGAATTCCGCCGCGATGTCGAAGTATTTGCCTTGGGTGGGGATCTCCGAGCTGGTTGACGCGCTCAGGGCGACATTGCTGACAGCGTGGGAGTTGCCATAAACCGAGGAAATCTCCGCGACCGGTTCCGCGAACATCCGGACTCCGTCGGTCGTGGTGCGCAGACTGAGTTCCATCGGCAAACTCATCATCTGGTTGTAGGTAGCTCCTGCCGGCGGGCTGAGCTGCATCCAGCCGACCTGGACCCGGCGGCCGGCCGGACCGTTAGAGAATACCTGCGAGGCATAGAACGGCCCGTAATGGAGGATCTGCTTGCCGCCGGCGTCGGGTGTGAACATCCGACCGTTGAAGCTGCCGATCTCGTATTGCGCGTTGCCGCCGAAGAGTACCCACTTATTGCTAGACACGTTGCCATCGACCGGCAGCGGGAAGAATTCCGGGCATTCGAACAGGTCGCCGTAACTGCCGACGTATTGCCATGTCTTGAGGTCCGGAGAAACGTGGAATTCGGCACCGTTGCCGTACACGACCATCACCCAGTGGCCGTTGAGGCCGGTGGACGGCGGATTGATAATCGCCTCGGGCGGCTCGTTGCCGGTGTATTCGTACCAAATCGGTTTCGGGTCGCGGTCGCCATGCTGGGTGACCACCGGATTGCCTGAGTATTCGGTGAATGTCCGCCCGTTGTCGGTGCTGTAGGAAACACACTGGCCGCGGCCGGTGCTGGCCCACGTGGCGATGAGGACGTCGTTCGCGTTGGTCTTCCAACCAGCGGAATTGGCTGAATCCACCGCGCCGCCGCCGGAGAACGCCATGTCGCTCAGACTCGGGCTGTGAATGGCCAGCGGCAGGGTGTCCCAATTCATCAGGTCGCGGCTGACCGCATGATACCACGACATGTTATCCCAGCCGGTGCCATAGGGGTTGTTCTGGCAGAACATGTGCCACTCGCCGTTGTGATAGAGTAATCCGTTAGGATCATTGTTCCAACCGGTTTCGCAGGTGAAATGAAACTTTGGACGGTAGGTCTCACTGCCCACCGCTTCGCGCCCGGGGATGAAGTCGGACTGTTGGATCATGGCGAACCCCTCGTCGGTCAGGCTCGAGACATTCAACGTGATCGTGTGCCCACGGAACGGGCGGGTGTCGAGACTGGCCCAATACAGGATCGAGTCCGTGCTTGCCGTCGCCAAGGTCGCGTTGAACTGGCAAATCCGCCCCCCGTTGTCCCACACCTCAACCACCGACTTTGGTGCGGAAGGAGCGACCGGCAACAGCAGATACGCTTTCGAGATCGCAATCTGGCGGGATTGCGGGCCGGGCGAAGCCGGTGCGGGTCCGGAAGCGAGGAGCGTGGCGAGCAGGCCAGCAAGTAGGAATCGGTGGGCGGGCTCCATGGTGAGATGGGCAGGGATGGCGGGTGCCAGAAGGTGACCAAGGGACGAAAGAAGCGCATCGGACGGATGGCGACCTTCAAAGTGTGGGGCCGCCGATACGCAGCGGCGACCCCGCTGGATTCCGGAGATAACCCATTAACTCCGGAAAGGGTTTAGAAGAAGCCATCGGCGTCAGTTAGGAGTAACCAGCAGG
>CAIQXC010000741.1 GCA_903875675.1 Akkermansiaceae bacterium | reverse complement strand
GGGGGTGAAAGTAACGTCCTGCCAGTGGCCTCCGAACTACTGGCGTGCCGGGTTCAGCACATCAATTTACGGTGACCGGGGTGGAGCAGTTTGACTGGCCATAAGTGGAGCACTTTGAGTGGCCATCAGGGTGAAATAGAAAGATTCGGTGAACGCATTGATCGACAAGATCGAGTGGATCAAGGCCGGTATCCGGGCTAAAGTGGAACATCCGTTTTGGATAATCAATCGCCAATTCGGTTTTTTCAAAGTGTGTTATCACTGATTGAAGAAGAACGCCGCCCAGTTCGTCGCGCTGCTTGCACTGTTGAATTGGTGGTTGGTTCGCGGTCAATTGATGGAAGCGCAAGAATGAGTCTGTCCGCACCGGGAAAAATGCCCAGCAGGGCTGATAGACAGCCCAGTGGGTGCCAAAGGTATAACTTTAAAAGGTTAAGGGGACGGAAAATTACTTTCCAGTCTGCGTCTTCAGTCTTGCAAATCTGGGTCTCGTGAAAGTTGGCTAATTGCTGCTGCGCCGACCTCCATGACGAAACAGCGAATGCAGCCACCATGTACGCCTGCTACCTAGATTATGGGATTGTTATGCGATGAAATTGGACGCGCACCGGCAAAGTCAGCTTTGGAGAAAAAAGTTCGGTATTCGTCCTGTACGCGAATGGCTGCAAACGCGGCCTAACTGAGATTGGCGACACTCCATTGCTGTCGTTCATTTTTGAAAATTGCCGGCTGCAATTTTCTGATCCGCTTATCTACCAAATCTGATCATTGAAGCTGCTCGCGCCTTGGCGGCCTCGACCTCACGGTTGCGTGGTTCTGCGTTGGTGACCAACTCCCGCATCAGGACCCGGGCACTTGCTGCGACCTCCTCTACCGCGCGTTCAAAGGCCGCCTCATTGGCCTTAGACGGAACATTGAAGCCGCTGAGTTTGCGCACAAATTGAAGTGATGCGTCCCGGATCTCCAGTTCAGAGGCCGGTGGTTCAAAGTTGAAAAGCGTCTTCATGTTGCGGCACATGGGAGGCTCCTTCACGGTCGGCTGGGCAAGCAATTAGCTGCAGCAGCCATGTTAAACCGACGCCCCATCCCAGAAGATCAAGGGAAACCAGATGTTCCATGCAGTCGTGCGCCAGTCCAACTCAACGCCTGTGCCTTCACCCTGCGGCCCTATAGCCATTTCACCCGATCCGACGCCCTCCCCGCTTGCCGATTACACGAAGTGGCCTAAGATTACTTAGGGCCAATTGGGACAAAGCGTTCGTGGTGACGTCAGATTTTCAAGGCCCATCAAGGGCACTTTCTTCCCTGCCCAATGATTCAAGTTCGGCCGCCTCGGCGTTGAAAACTTTGTTACCTGACGTAGAAGAGTGTTGATAACAATTGCAATTTTTGGTACAATTCGCCCCTAACAAAGCATAAGAACGCGTATGGCAAATTGGTTAAATTTTTCAAAGATATCTGATTGGGCTGAATGGACAGGCTTTGGGCTGTCCGGATTTCAATACAATGAAGTTACCGATGCAGATATAACTTCTGCGCTTGCGAATAGCTCCGTGATTGCCTCTATCGACACCAATTTGGACTGGGAAGATGACGAATATCTTTCTGAGACGCCGGATGTTTCTGAAGACAAGAAACACGCGCATCGGATTGCTGCCCTTGTTCGTGAATTGCGAGTTGGTGGGAACATACGTAATGCTGTAGAAATTGACACATTCTGTATGGATAGGTGCTGCTCAGGCGTGTTTAATGGGCATCATCGGATTCGTGCGATGCAGTTTCTCGGTATGGAATGCGGTCCGTTCTCCTTATCGGGTAGTCTCGACATGTTAGAAGAGTTGGTGCGGGTTGCCGGTGCTGATTGCCCTGTTGAATTTGAGCGGTACTTTGGCGAGTCTTTATTGGTTGCTACTGAGGACGATGTGCCCGCTGCTGTCGGGCCTAGACAAAACTCCTTCCTTTGTGCCTGAGCTATTTAAGCGGATATTTATTGTTCCACGCCAGGTAGAGCCACAAATGCTTCTCCAGCCCATGAATAGCTTTTGACGTAGACCAAGTTTTGCGGGCCAGCCTATTCATGTCATGTCGCATCCTGGCGAAGGTGTTGTTGATGGCGAATAGCTCGTCGTACTCTTTCGGCGTTCCGATGGGCTGCTTCTTGTTCTTCCCTTTGATGCGCTCCAGCTTCGCATGCGGCACAACAGCAGCAATCCACTTGGGATAGTTCGTGTTTGAGTCTGTTTTGAAGGTGATAGAAGGCTTCAAACAACCGACAAAGCTGGATAGCATCTCCTGAAACTTAGCCGCTCTTTCGTCTGCGGTCCAGTCGTACAAAGATGCCCCGATGGCTGCGAGCTTTCCCTTGGCGGGCATACGGGCGATGTTGAACCCTAGTATCTGCCCGGTCTTAACCCTAACTGCCATTGCCACGGATACGCATTTGGGTCTTGCGTGAATAAAGGTTTCAAGCTCATCAACTTGGACGAACTCGGTCTCAATAGTTTTCAGGAATTTGGCGTGATGTGACTTGGCGGCTTCGGCCAGATAGTCAAAGTGCAAAAGGACGGTGTTGTACTGCACCTCTAGCAATTCCGCCGCACGACGTAGTGAAACTCCGCTAACCAGGAGTTCAAACAATCGAGGATTGATTGACCGCTTCTTCTGGTAGGCCGTTGGCCTGTGCGTATTCGATGAGAACGTTTTCCCGCACGCCTTGCACTTGTATCGGGCAGTTCGCTGGCCGCTACCTTTGGGCTTGTAATAGCCAGTTTTCACATACCAACCGGACCCCTTTGCGGCATGATTTTGACAGTCAGAATTGAGGCAGAAAAACATAGTCGTAGAACCGGTTTTTACGGTAGGCTACGAGCTTAACGTAAAAAGCTCCCAGAACCCGCACCAGCCAACGAAAGTTGGCAAAACTATCAACAAGATTCTACGTCAGGTAAAAAACTTTGCCTTCGCCTGCTCTTCACTCAAAAATAGGTCTTGTTTTCAAACATCTCTGCCAAGCCCTGAGCCCATTCCACAGGTCGCTTTGTCCCGATATCCACCCATGGCAAATTCAGCACGTCAAGCACTGGCATCCACCCATCATCATCCTGGCCATTGGCGGTGCGCAACATTAACTGCGGGTTGGGTAGGTAATGGCCATTTCTGGTGCGAATCCATAGCTTGCGCGCAGGTGTGTACTGGCTTTGTGCCTCAGCGCGTGCCAGCACACTGTTGACATAGGACCGCTTGCGGCGCTTAGCTACCCAAATATGCTCGGGCAGGTACTCCAGCGTAATTTGTAGTGCCTCCGCAAAAAATCCGTCCTCATACTTATATGGGGAATGGGTTCGTTCCACACAACGTGTGCGCAGGGTTTTCAGACCCGCCAGCATCAAGCTCAAAACCCAGTATTCGCCTTGGTGGCGTTCCAGTCTCACCAACCGTTCATCGGTTTGCACATCCAGCACAGTCGGTGCAATACGCTCAAACAGCGGGCCAATCTTCGTGCGGGCAAATTCAGCGTCTTCCATTGCGCGGCTAAGCGCTGTAAACCAGGCCGTGTGGCCAAACTCGTCTACAACCAATGGATCAGAGCCGCGCTTCAGCAAAGCATCAACCAGCGGCAGATTGCCCGCGCGTGCAGCCAGCATCAACGTGGTGCCGCCGGTGGGCGTGCGATGGTCAACACCATAGGTATCACATTGGCGCAAGAAGTCCTTGAAGTTGTGCGCCGTGTAGGGCTGCAGGTGGCGATGGCGAAGTGCAGCGACCATGCGGTAGCCAATCTGTGTCTGTTGCAAGTAGTCACCGTCATAGTCCCAAGGTCTCAGTCCACCGTATTCCTCGCCGGGCACAAGCGTTCGTGCCGGCGCAAAGTTCGCTTTGGTAGACAACTGCTCGATCCATGCCTGCTGCCCATGCCACAGTGCATAGTCCATCAACGCCTGCCGAGGCTTATTGGAGGGTTGCGTGCGATCCAATGCACGAGGCAGTAACTCCTGCATCATGATCTGCGACCACGGCGCCCAAGGCACAGGCTTGGATTGCAGGAATGCATCGCGAATGGCACGGGCTTGTTCTTCCTTGCCTTGCAATTCAAGCTTGCGGGCTTCCTGGGCCCACTCTTCCCGCGTCGAAGTCAGCACCGCAGCAGTACTGATATTCTGCTGGGCATCCACCTTCAGACCCAATAGCTCCAGCAGGGGGTGCCCAGTGTCGCCCTCTACCAGTGTCAGGCTCTCCACTGCGCGTGTCATTGCTACGTACAAGGCGTTCACATAGAACTTGTACAACTCCAGAGATTTGTCACCCTTGTCCCGGGCGCGGTTGTAGCTCAATTCTTCAACGGTCAAATCTGCAGGTGTGACGCCATTGCAGACTTCAGCATATGCAGCGCGCTGGTGAGTGACCAGAGCGTACAAAATGACGTGCGGATATTCCAGTCCTTTGGCTTCATGCACAGAAAACACCAGCGGCGTTCTAAAGTGCTCCCGCGCACCAGCCTTGTCTTCATCGCGAAGAACGACAACCGCATGATGGACAGATGCACGGGTCTGGACATCCAGTTCCCGCAGCGCGGTGTCCTTGACCGGAAGAAGTCTGATCTGACCGTCGCGGGACGATGCACTCTGAACCAGAAAATTGCTTTCCCGGTCAATTGAGCCAAAACGCGCTTGCTTGATTTTGAGAAGATTGTTGGCAAGCTCAGTCACCGCGCGGGTGTTTCGGAAGTTGGCTTGCAGCACCGACAAGGTTTGATGCTGCGCGGCCTCACCGGCCAGGCCATGCCAAAACAAGGTGCGCACCGCAGCCCATGAGAAGAAGTTGGGATGAACAATCTGGTTGGAGTCGCCACACAAAAGAAATGCTCCCGGCTTCTTTAAGCAGGCCAACACCAGCGCGAGTTGCACATTGGTCAGATCCTGTACCTCGTCAATCACAACAAAGTCATAGACAGGCTGCGCGCGCGACTGCCATTGGTGCGCCACCAGGTTCAGATCAAAAAGATGGGCCTCCAGCAGCCATTGCTGGTAACGCTGAAACAGGGCATGCGCCGCTGCACGGGCATGAACGCCCAGCAACGATTGGCGTGGCCCCAATGCCAGGTAACTAGACAGTTCCAGTGGCCCTTGGGAATTTGCGCTGATCACCCCGCGAAACTCTTCAAACAGTGCGTGGGCATCGAGGTCCCCAAGTGCTGCACGGGCTGATTGTCGATGGCGTTCAAACCAGGCTGCAAATGCAGTGAATGTCACCTCGCGCCCTACGGGCACGCGTAGGGTTTCCACAAACTCACGGTAGCTTAAGAAGTCCACCTCTTGCGCAGTGTTCTCAAAACCGTGCGAGGCATACAGAGACCGGGCAGACTGCGCCAGATAGGCCGACAGGGTCACATACAGAACACGACCTTCAGCTTCCCGCAGTTTGGCCAGAGTCACAGCGGTCTTGCCAGAGCCCGCAGAGCCGACCACTACGACGGGTGCTGGCAGTCGGCGTACCGCCTCCTGGGCATCATCAAACATGATGGGCTTATCCAGCAATTCAAACTCATTGCGGCTGGCATGCATCCAGCGCAGTGGCTCGGTGTCGGCCTGCGCACGTGCGGCATCGGCATCGGGCAGCACGGACTCACGCTCGATCTTTGCCTCATCTAGAGCGGCACCACGCAAGAAGCGTGACTTGTCATAGGCATGGTTCTCGATCACATCGAGGGCAAGGCACACTGTTTCCTCGCCATAGCGGGCAAATTGCAGAAGCAAACGGTTGCTGTAGTCCAGCTTGGCACGCCAGTAGCGGGTGGGCGCGAGCTTTTTAACATCGGCACTGCGAAAGTCATCCGCCTCAATGAGCGCGACAACCTTGGCAAAGGCGGCCTTGACGCGGCGGGTATTGAGGTCTTTGTAGAGTAGTACGCGCATCGCTGAAAGTCTTGAATTGCAGCGCCAAGATTATCACGCCGCAACTTCGTCGCACAGTGGTTGAAATGTCCCGCGTCACCAGCACATATCACTGATAATCCGCAGCGATGCAAGTATGAAGCGGCTCAATGTTTGCATCTTCTCACTCTGATTCGCCGAACAAATCAAAAGGAAATTCAATCATGGCAACTGCGAAAAAATCGGCTCCTAAAGGCGCACCCACTCCCGTCAAGGCGGCTCCCGCAAAAGCAGTAAAAGCTGCTGCAAAGCCTGCGGCCAAGAAGGTCGCTGCTAAACCAGCCAAGGCACCAGTGGTCTCCAAGACTGCAAAGGCCATTGCAAAGATCAACGCCAGTCTGGTCAAACTCAATGAGCGCAAGGCCAAGATCACGGCCGACATCAATGCGCTGAAGGACCAACGTGCGGCACTGAAGGCGCCCCCGGCAGTTGTAGCTGCAGCACCTGCCGCTCCCGCAAAGCCAGCTAAAGCCGCAAAAGCCCCCAAGGCTGCAAATACTGCAAAGGCCAAGTAAGGCATCGACTCTGCAGGGGTCCTGAGACACCGCACTGCTTCACGTCTTTTTCCTTCGATAGCAATTCACAGACGTTGCAGCCCTAGCCGCCTCAAATTCTTCGAACTCCAGACATACCAGCTTGCATTCAGTGTCCGGGGCCCCTGCAGACATCACAGTTTCGAAATCTCGAAAAAACTCGTCCATCGCTTCATCGCGGTACAGTTTCCATCGCATCTCAAAAGCCAGCCACTTACCTGACAGCAACAGATCGAGCGAATACTGCAGGGCATTGAATGAATAGAAGAGCGTCACCCTAGACTCTTCTTTCGAAATCTCTTCAAGCAGTTGGCGAAGCCGGTAGCCACGCATCGCCTTTTGGCCAAAACGAATGGCGTCCTGCAGGTAGAGAGGAGCATGACAAACTGTCTCACCATGTGCACCCAAAGCAAAAATCACTGGCTTGGGCATTACTGGATTCGGCTTTGTCAGGGCATCGACGCCCAGATGCAGATAATCCTGCAAGGCGTCCTGAACACCAGGCTCTTGGAGTCTTCGCTTCGAATTGGGATCTCCCACCTCAACACCCAGAAAGTACGCCATGCGCCAGGGCGGTTCACTGGAACTATGTAGTGCAATGGACTTCAGGGGCGCAGTCAATCTCGGTGCGCCGCTGACGAGTTGCTGCAGATGGTCCTGCAAATTGCGTGGTGACGTTGCGAACAGATCCGCCGCGCTGTAGATACGCTTGTCCATAAAGACCGCTTGTGCACCAACACATTGACGGATTCCAAGTGCCAACTCGTCCAAAGTTTCTTTGCACCCGCAATTGATTCGATAGCGGCAGTGATGCTGCATGTGCCAGTTCACCGCTACTGGAACGGCAAATGCACTCCAGACGGCATCCGAGCGATAGAAGGTCTGACTGCAGTGGTGGACCATGTCATTAAGCAGGTCTGCCTCAGCGTCATCGAGCTCACCCATTGCGCGCGCAGTGACGTCCGGTGCGCCCCTGCCAATCAACTCAAAGGAGACAAAGTTCCTTACCCGAACCTCAAGTTCTTTGTCCATTCCCCTTGTCTTCTGCAGGCGCTGTACCATGCTCACCAAGGTTGCCACCTGGTGATCGAAGATATCTTCTTTTCGCATTTCCAATCCCTTTCATGCAAGAGCACTTTGCTCACAGCGTCAGTTTGGCAAATTCGTTTCGTCAGCCAAGCGCTTTTTGTGGCTTTGCCAAACTATTTTTTTTTCAATTCAAAACGAGGAAACTCACCATCTGATGCGGATGGTGAGTTTTCTGTTCAGCAGACATTCCAGTGTCTGAAAAGGCTTTGAAGTAGCCTTCCTGGGTTGCAGCACAATTTCCTGAGCACATCATTCGCCGACCGATGTTTTGTGGCGTTGGTGCTGCATATTCTTTTGACGCTGCAATCGCAACCTCAAAGGCGTGTGCGTCATCAGGATGCGACTGCTGTGCCTCTTTGTGCCTCTGGGCCCACGGGGCTTTCTGGTGACGGTAAGCCCCTCGCTACACGAGGCAAACCATATCCGTACGCCAGCCTTGAGACCCAGTGCCATTCGAACCATCGCGGGCAAATCTACAGCGAGTCGTCCACCCATGGCAACGCGTGCGACCGTGCTATAGCTTGTCGCCAGGGGCCCAATGCGTTTGGAACGAACGGGCTTTGCGGCCTGCATACGCCAGTTACTGTGTTCTCTCATGGTTTCACCCCAAATTGCTTGATGCGCTGCAGCAGCCCCTGGATGGCCCATTCCACCGCTTTACCCTCGGACCAACGATGCATCTGGCGTGTTGGGGTGAGCTCAATCAGCAAGGTTTCACCCCTCCACCGAACATCGGACACCAGGCTTCCCTTGTCACCATCTTGTCGCCACCAATAGCGCTCTTTGACGGAGGCCGCAGCCAACAGTTGGTAGCCTTCCCGATCCCTGCAGTAGCCAATAGGGCGAAACATCACCAAGCCCTCGCCCGTTGATGAGTCAGTGAGGACCGCACTGCGCACTGCGTGATGCCGCGCGACGCGCAACCACAGGTCTTCGGCCACACTCAAGACCTCACCGATATCGGCAGGATGGAGCACATGCAAGTGTGGGGGCTCTTTGCAACCTGCGTCAAATGACGATGCTGGAATTGATGCGAAGTTCTCGTCATTGGCCACTTCATTGCCGGAACTGTTACCACCACGACCCCACGCCCTGCGCGCGCTCATTGCATTGCTCCCGAGTTGCTGGCTTCCCGGTTGAAGAATGCAGCCCGACGCATACCGGTCTCCACCAAAGAACGAACTCCGTTGCGAAGTTCATCTTTGGGATCTGCTGGAGACTTTGCAATCACCACACGGGGGTTCGTGCCCAGGTCTTCCACCAAGACCTGGTAGTCATATTCCTTCCCGATCGACCAGTACCACTGAGGCTGGCCATTCTCAATATCGAGTTGGCGCCAACGGAATTCACGCTTGTCTCGACCAAGGAATGCGTCAATCTCCATGCAGGTCAACGTGAAGGCTGCAGACCAATGCCGCTCAATGGACATATCGCCCAGCGGGCTCTCAAACATGTAAGGGTAGTTGATCGCGGCACACAGGAAGCGCACATCCAAGGTAGGGGCGAGTCCTGCATTGATCTCGACACCACCATTCCAACTTTTCATTTGGTTAATGGCTGGCTTTGTGGACTTGCGATCTGGTGACATTTTTTTCTGAGACATGATTTCTTTACTCCGGTTGCGTCGGTATTGACCTATGAATATTGAACTTTTGAGGGGCCTGGCTAAGCTCGTTTTTGGGCAAAGCTCTCCCCTTTCTGTCAGTTCGTAAAAATATATTTGCACTGACAGAATCGATCGGACTTGCTGATATTTTTTGCTGCACTGTCTGGTTGCGCAGTCGCAGCCGCAGTCGCAGTCTCCGCTGAGGCGCTAAGGCGGGTGAACCAATGGGTTGTGTTTGACCATGGCTACACCCCTGATACGTTGGATGAGTGGCCTGCCTGACCCACAAAACCCATCGGCTGCTTTGTCGGACTTTTCAGCGCAAGCTCTTCTTCGAGTAGTGCGATCAGACTGTTTGCAGTAGTGGGAACTGGTGCAAAGCCCAACCGGCGTGCGACACATGCAAAGTCACCTGGCGTGATGCCAGAGAGGATTGACACTTTCTGCAAGTCTTCCTCACTGCAAGGCATTTGTAATGCCTTGCTAAGTTGCTCAAATCCCGCGCGAACTTGAATCGGCTTTAGCGCATCAAAGTGCACCTTGATATCCAACCTGCGTAGAGCGGCGGGATCAATGGCGTCCATACGGTTGGTGGCCACAACCACCACGCCCTGAAACTCTCCCAACTGCTCCAGCAGCTCATTGACCTGCGTGACCTCCCAGTTGCGCACGGCATGCTCCCGGTTCGCGAGCAATCCATCCACCTCGTCTATAAAGAGCACGGCATCTTCATCCCATGCCTGATCAAAGCATTGGCTGATGCGCTGCTCTGTCTCACCCACATAGGGCGACAGCAAGTCGGATGCACGCTGTTCCAGCAGCGGCTTGTCCAACATCTTTGCCAGGGCTGTGGCGAATGCCGTCTTTCCCGTCCCCGGCGCACCGGACAGGGCAATGCGCGCATTGCCGTTTTTCTTGATGCCTTCCACCAGTTCCAGTAGATCCACGCTGGCATTCACACTTTGGGCTGACCAGTTTTGCAGGTCGCAGGCCGGTTGGCTCTCTGCATGGGTCGATAACTGCGGGCGCAGGTGGCGAGTGGCCTTTCCCGGCAGTCGCTGGCGCAACCAGTGCCGGCACAGTGCTTCGTCCATGGGCATACCTGCTTTGTCCGCCCGTTCACTGACCAGACCCAGACGGTCTATCAGCGCCGGTGTGAGCGACTGCACTTGGCCCCAACTCTGCCACTCCTTTTCCTGAGCTTGCGCTTGGGACTTGTCAGTGCGGCCTGTGCCAGGCTGGTCAAAGAGATCGACGGTGTCGCTGACCAGTCGGTGTTGAAAGCGGTTTTCAATCAATGCCATGCGAACAGACCGAGGGATGCCCTCAAAGTGGATTTCCACATCAAAGCGACGCAAAACTGCTGCGTCCAGCACATCGGGGTTGTTCATGATCCAGACCACCGGAATCCGGCTGTCTTCCAGCAAGCGGTTCAAGGATGCACGGTGGTTGTCCATGCTGGCCGCTTCGTTGGCTCCTCGACTGCCATCTGATCCCGGCGCACTGCTTGGCGGCCTGAATGCATCATCCGCCTCGTCAAACAGAATGACTCCCCTGCTTGTTGAGCGCATCATCCGCATGATCATGCGCAGGTGCTGTAGTCGGTCCTCACCGGTCAGAGCGTCACCAGTCGTGGTCACCACCACCATTTCCATGGCGTGTGCATCAGCATCCTGCAACAGCGCCCTGCCCCATTCAGTTTTGCCAAGCCCTGGCGGCCCCGTAACCAACAAATGGCCAGCCGTCTCGCCTGCTGCAGCGGCATCCAGCACACCGGCCAGCCAACATTGTGCAAGTCGGTTATGACTCTGAATATGGGCAAAGTCGGCCAGTGTCAGCTTGGGTGCCTGCAGGGGCTCGGCCATATGCGCCAAGATGGCCTCGGGCTTCCCCTGGTGGTAGGCAATGCTCTCTGCGAGTTGCCGCGGCACATACAGCATGCCGGCCAGGTCCTCATCCCCATGGCGGGAGATGCGCACGATTCCTGATGCGAGCAACGCACCCTTTGGATCGCAGGCAGCCATCACCGCATCGATGGGGATGTTCAGCACTGCGCTCAGCGCATATGCCAAATCACCTTTGTGCATGTTGCCCCAGCATTCAGCCGCCTTGTTCATAGGCCTGAACACCCGCAGCGCCACAGCCAGCTCGAAGATGGCGTGTTCTACCGGGTTCAGGCCTGCACTATTAGAGAGCCACTGCAGGGTTCGGCTCATAGGACAGTCCTCAACAGTCCAGTTGGCTGTTTCCACTGCGAAGTTTTCTAAGCCAACCGTCGTTAGGCCGGCTAGTACTTCCTCTGCCTTGGCATTCAGCAGTCCTTTGAGGACATCAGCACTGCAGTTGTTATCCGCCAACTGGGGCAGGCCAAGTACTTCGGCCACAGGCCTTTGGTTGAGGCCACCAGCTTCCCCAAAAGCTTGCATGCCACCAAAGCCGCAATAGATGCGCAGGATCCAACTCAGCATGCGCATCCGATAGGCACTTCTAGCGCTCCGATTGGATATGCCACCCCAGTGGTCTGCACTGCCACCATGTTCATGAAAATCATGGCGATCCAGAATTGAGTTCAATTTCATGGTTCGTCCTTTCAGAAGTCGTACAGGTCAAGAACACTGGCGGCCATACGCATGCGGCGCTCCAAGTGTTCGGAGAGCATGGACTCGTCGTCATCATTGGCCCACCCCATACAGAGGCGTAGGGTCTGCCCCGCTTCGGGGTTGTTGCGGTCCACCATGCGCAGCTCCGGGGTGACAATTTCGCGAACGTACCCTTTGATGGACACCCCGTCTTGAAAACAGGGAGAGAGCCAGTAGTCAATGCCGTGCATGAACATGGCAACAAACACGACCTCGCGATCCTTCTCTTCAATGCACCACCAGGTCTGCACCTCCCTCGCCTTTTGCAGCAGCTTTTGGATGCGCAGGCCAGTGGGGCGTCCGTGCACCATGGCCTGCTGACACAGGACATTGCGCACTTCCGGTTTGATGACGATGTTGCCCAGGAAGTGGCGCAGGCTTGTCGTTTTAAGGGAGTTGCAGACGTTCCCAATCAGCACGGAGAAGTACGTTTCCTCCGTGATGTTGGCGTTCAAGGATGTGTAGGGCCGGTTGGCCGACGTGGCACCGCGTTGAATGCCATATTGGTTGATGACGAGCTTCAAGTCAGGCCTGCCGCGCTGGGGCCTGGATGGGGGTTGTGTATGTTCCATTGAGTACTCCTGAATTTTTGTGATTGACAACTGATCAATGTGTTTTGGACAAAGCTCCGCCCATCCCCTGTTGCTGGCCGTTTTGAAACGGTGCAACAGGGGTGTGGTTGGATGAAAGCTGAGTGGCTGGCTAGTCGTTCTCGGACGAGGGTTCACTCATCCAGGAGTCCGCTAGGTCTGACCAGGTCAAAGGCAGAGGCGCCGCATTGGCAACCGCTGCAACCGGCTTTGCGCTCTGTGCCGGTTCGTAGTTCGCAGAAGGTGCATCTGCATCATTAACTTTCACAGGACTGCCGATGCCAGGTGCGCGCTGTTTGAACTGCGGGATGGCAGGTCGACCCGGGATGCCGCGTGGCTTGGGCACTGGCATGGGCGCCGTGTTCTCGACAGGCACAAACGTGGACTGGCCACAAGCGTCTTTTTGCTCAACAAGAGGCCCTTGAGACAACTTGCTGGCCAATAAACGCTCCATGGCAGAGCCGTCCTGGCGCGTCAAATTTGGCACCCAGCGGCTATAAATTGTGAACAACATTTCCGTATTTGTGTGCCCCATTTGCTTGGCTATCCATTCCGGCGCTTCACCGGATGCGAGCCACAAAGTGGCACAGGTATGGCGCATCTGGTAAGGACGGCGAGGCGTCAAATTCAGGTGGCGTAGGAGCGGATACCAGACACGATCCGAGAAGTTCTTGTTGTCCAGCGGCGTACCCACCATGTTGCAAAACACGTATTCGGAAATCTGCCCCGTGGCCTCAAACTGAGCCTTCAGAGCTTCATACACCGGCTGGCTCATCTGGATGTCGCGCTGGGAACCATCGGTCTTGGTGTATTCATCCTCACCGAGCACAAACGTCTCCCGAATCCGGATGATGCGCATGTCGAAGTCCACATACTTCCACTTCAGGCCATGGCACTCACCGGTGCGCATGCCCGTAAAGACGCGCACCACCATGTAGTTCTTGTAGTCCACACGCACCGTGGCAATGATGCGTTGCACATCAACCAACGAGAACGGCTCCACATCGGTCTTGCGCTGCTTGAGCTTCTTGACCGTGGCCATCGGCGGTTTAAACTCAAAGCGGTCGGCGGCTTCGTTCAAGATTTGACGCAGCAGACCCATGATTTCATTGATCCGCTTGTTTGAGAGACCTTCCTGTTTTCCGCGACCTTTAACTTTGGCGAGTGTGGCGCGAAATTCAAGAGCATCAGACTTGGTGATACTGCCGACCACCTTCCCACCGAAGCGCGGGATCAGGTGACCGTTCATGGTGGACAGCAGCGACTTGATGTGGCTACGACGCCATTCAATACTGCGCTCGTCAAACCAGGTGTTGGCGAAGTCTTTGAACAGTGGGCCGGCAAATACTGGCGTGATTTCTGGCTGCGGTTCTTTGACCAAAAGGACGTTGATCTCGAATCGCGATACCAGCGTACTTTCAGGGAAAAAGTCGCGATACACAAAGGAGCCATCTCTCTGGGACTTTAGTATCTTGTCAATCTCCACTTGAACACGTTTTCGATTCGCCAGTGAATCATCCAGTGCCGTTTGTTCACGGCACCGTACTCCACGGTAAGTGAAGTCGATTACCAACTTTCCCGTCTCTTTGCGAACTGTCACTTTAGCCATGGAGACGCCCTCCATTAGCCATCGGGATTCCAACCATTCCAACGGCACGCTGTGCCCCCAATGCCTTCATATCTCGTTGGATTGATTCCCATATGAACAGTATCTTGCGTCCACCAAAGGGCCGGAAGTAATGAACGCCCTCCAGGAGAACGCTGTCCTTGAGCCGCTCGCGAATTGTGCGAACGTCGTACTTGATCCGGCCGGCGAGTTCTTCTGTTGTGAGGTAGGTCAGCTCACGAATATTTACGGAATCATCTGTCATACATGGATCTCCTTGAAGTTAAACAGTACACTTGCAGATCAACTTTCACCTTTATGGTTGTTTTTGATCTCCTGGAGGTGATTATGCACAAAGAAGATCCACTTGCAAGCATTTTTGGCTTTCTGCAGAACATTTTTTACATTTTTGCTACATGATCAGATGCCACTTTGCCCGTTTGCTAGGTGAACGGAAGCTCAAAATAAGCGATGTCGCGCGAGACACGGGAATAAATCGCGGAACTCTGACTCGGCTCTACTACGAGACGTCAGAGCGGGTTGAACTGGAAGTTTTGGATCAACTCTGCGACTATTTCCAGATTGACCTACCTGACCTACTCGACAGAGTTGTCACGCCTGATAGCGAAACAAAGTAATCGTTCGTGGACACAAGGGCAAAGCCCAAAGTACCAGTCAGGAAACGGCGCCCACCGACCCTTTGCTGTCACTCGCGCCAGTGAAGTTGTCGGCAGGTTCGCCGCGATAGCCGACTTCCACTCGTCCCAGTTTTTCAAGATTCAAATCGCAGACTCGTTAGTAATTTTTCTTCTCCAGACCAGCCATAGCCACACCCTGGCTTCTTGACAGCGGTCTTCCGCTGTCGATTAAAAGCTTTTCGATTTGGTAGTAATGGCTTTTTCGTCAGCAGTCGTTGGCGACATGAAAAACTTGGTTCGGTCACAAACTAGGAGCAGAAACACAATCTGATCGCTTGTTTTATGGGTCGCGGGGTAACTGAAACTTCAGATTCGCGATCTAGTTTCTTGAAAACTGCTATCGAACGATAGCTACCCCTACAGATGGGCATCATTAATCTTTAGCTGTAAATTTTGAACGGAACCATCACCAGTTGGTCGGGGTTATAGGTTCTGACACTGTTCAATATTGACTTCGATCACATATTCAAACAGAGGAATTGAGCAAGGTCATCTCCAGCATAGGGACTTACCCTCGAATGCCTCTTTTGCCACACGATTTAAATTGCATTTTTGAACTAAATGATTGATACTTGGGAGTCAACTTTGTAAAGGAGCCAATTATGCATTCCTTCCACCTCTCAGACTTGCACCCTCCAAAAGTGTCGTATTCAGTGCTACTAGCAATTGGCGAAGTCGGTGTGTTTGCGGTTTGCATCGCAGTACTCGCCGCGTATTTCATGCATTAATGCGTCAATTTAGCAGTCCCTTCCTTCAATTGGCATTATTCCACTGTTGCTACGGGCCTCATTTTTCTGGTGATAGGATTTCTCGCTTCTGTGGTAATTGCTTATCTTGAGCGAGATGCTGCCTAAATTGGCTTTCCAATTTTGAGCCTAGGCCTTTATAGGCCCCTGCATTTGTGAGACTTGTTACCTCGGGCAATTACCGATTTAAACCCTGCACTTGATATGCAGGTTTTCCTTGTGAGGTGACAGATAGATAGGAACCTGTCAGGCGGCACTTTAATCCACATTCGTCAAAAAAAATTTACCAGGCTTTCACTCATCAGATCCAGTAAAAATCTGGAGGGCATTGACCATTGGGAT
>CAIQXC010000740.1 GCA_903875675.1 Akkermansiaceae bacterium | reverse complement strand
CATCTAATTTTTCCTATTTTATTAAACGATATATACAGTTTACATCGTTTAAACTAAGAAGACAAATCTTCCATGATTTAACAGTGGACGATACATTGAGTGGCCAGGTAACACCTCTTGTCAATGGCCACCATTGGCTGACTCCGCAACCAGCAATTCGGCCGGGTAAGGTGTCAAGAACTCCCCCGCCCCGCCGGACTCCCCACCCAGCCAGTCCGCATACCGCGACTCAGGAAGAACGACCACCATCCTCTTTTCATCCGTTGGCTTGTGGAACAGCCGCATAAGGCCGTGAGCATCTGCATTGATGGTGAGCATGGTGAACGAGTGCACGTAGTCCCCCTTCGGCGACTTCCACGATGCCCAGAGCCCAGCGATGCCCAGAGGCTCCCCATCGGCTCTAATGATTCTTGTGGGTACGGCCTTCCCCGAGCGCCAATCAGGTTCGTAGATGGCGTCTGCAGGAATGATGCACCGTTGGCAGTGCTTCCACGCATCCCGGAAACTCGGCTTCTCAGCCACGGTTTCTGACCTGGCGTTGTACGTCGACCGGGTTATCTTGGTGTCCTGGGCCCAGTGCGGCACCAATCCAAAGAGTCCGTTCAGCGCTTCCGCAGCCGGCACCGCTTCATCGCCAACATCGGCATGTGGGTGCCGCCGAATGATGCTGCCCAGATACCCGGGCCACATGTCATTCTTTCCTGGCTCTGGCGGCGGCTCAACGCCGAAGACTTTTCTGAATTTCTCAGTATCTTTTAGGGATTGGTAGTGGCTACACATGAGGTAAATCGTATCCAAGCCGAGTCCAGCGTCAACTTATTGCAGGCAGCCCAGTCTTTCAGTGGCGGAACATTAACGGTTTTGTAAGCAAGCAGGGTTGCTGTTGCAATTAGCGGGCAAACGGTGCCCGATGCAGACTCCGGGAGCTGAGGTATAGCTCGAATCCAGTTCCCCGGTCCCACAGTTCAGCGGCCATGCTGAGCAAAGGTGCAATGCCCACACCGCCGCCAAACACGTTCGTATCCAGAAAGACCTTTCCTGCATTCGATGAAGTCGACGTCAGCTTTGAGGGTATGTTGATTGACTGATGTAAAGATAGCAATCGGCCTTCTAGAGCCAGTCACTTTTCTTGCAGGCTGACGCTAAAAAGGGATGTCGGGACTGGAGCTGAACGTAGACCCGTGTTGCAGCGGGAGCGGGTATTTGCGGGCGGCAGCTATTGGATTGCCAATTTTCTATCCAACGAAAATCAAGACCCGGACCTTCGCTCTGACTCCCGCAATCGGCATAGATATCGTTCAACTTCAGTCAAAACTTCAACTCGCTGAGGCGAATCTTGTTCTGCCAAGATATCCTTAAATACTAAGGATAAATTGACCCACGCATCCCGCAGATGTGCCAAAGCCTCGGAGACCTCGAGCATTCGCATTGTTGACTCTGAACTGGACGGTTCGCTCATGGTCAGGCCCCAGTCCGCTGCACAGATTAAAGTAATAGCCGTTTTGGCTGGCATTCGGTGCTGACTTCGGGAACTGCTAGAACGTTTCCCAATCGTCACTTCCCCTTGACACCGCCGCCTTGGAAGTAGCCACGGGCTTGGGCAATGAGACATGTTTGGGCGCTGGCGGCCGTGCGGTAACCGATTTCGGTTTGGTTGCTGTTAGCTTGGGCTTGGGCGCAGGTGCTATGTGTGAGCGCACTGGCGCAGCAATATGGTCAGCCACAAAATGCGTATTGCCGTCGAGTTTAAAGACGGCCACCACCTGCACCAGCTCATTGGCCTGGGTGCTCAGGCTGCTTGCTGCGGCAGCCATTTGCTCCACCAACGCGGCGTTCTGCTGAGTGACTTGGTCCATATTCTGTACGGCTTCTCCCACCTGACCAACACCTGCGGCTTGCTCACTGCTGGCAGCACTGATTTCACCCATCAGGTCCGTTACGCGCCTGATGGAACCGACCACTTCGGTCATGGTAGTGCCAGCCTGGTCTACCAAAGCAGCTCCCTGTTCGACCCGCTCCACGCTGGCGTTAATCAGCATCTTGATTTCCTTGGCTGCGTCCGCAGAACGTCCGGCCAACGAGCGCACCTCGGAGGCCACTACGGCAAAGCCACGTCCCTGCTCACCAGCTCGTGCCGCTTCAACCGCCGCGTTCAATGCAAGGATATTTGTTTGAAAGGCGATGCCATCAATGACGCTAATAATGTCGGAAATCTTCCGGCTCGACGCACTGATACTCTTCATGGTTTCCACCACCTGACCCACAACCTGACCTCCCTGCATCGCCACCGTGGACGCGCTCATTGCCAACTGGTTAGCCTGACGAGCACTATCTGCGTTTTGTTTGACCGTTGCCGAGAGTTCCTCCATCGATGCGGCAGTCTCCTCCAGTGAACTGGCCTGGCTTTCCGTGCGGGAAGACAGGTCCTGATTGCCTTGGGCAATCTCTGAGGAAGCCGTGGAGACGCCCTCGGAGCCACTGCGCACGTTGAAGACCACCTTGACCAAACTCTCATTCATGTCCATCAGGGCCCTCAGAAGTTGACCAATCTCGTCCTTGTTGTCGCTGTGAATTCTGCTGGTAAGGTCGCCCGCCGCTACTGTTTCTGCCAATTTGAGGGCTTCGTTTACCGGCGTTGTAATCGAGCGGGTAATTGCCCAAGCAAGCGCAGCACCGCTTGCAATGGACAGCAATAACAAGGCGATGACCGAAGTACGTGTGAAAGTGTACGTACTCTGCGAAGTCTGGTAGGCAACATCGGCGCCCTTCAACTGAAATTCGATGTCGGTTGCCACTGTTGCAAGCAATTCATTGAATGCCTGGCTAGAAGCTCCGTTAAAGGCCT
>CAIQXC010000739.1 GCA_903875675.1 Akkermansiaceae bacterium | reverse complement strand
CTGCCACCACCAGAAAGATTCCCAGCGTTTTGAGGTGATCGACCCAAGGATAACGGCTTTGACTCATGATTAATGCGCTTTTCAGCTAAACTATGGTTAGGGGATCAGGTTGCGGATGGTTGCGGCAAACGCAGCGCGGAAGGCCTCCAGCGACATCGAATCGCGCACCCTGGCAACCAGCGCCACCGCCGGTGCCGGCCTCCCTTGTTGGATGAAATGGGCGAGGGTGGCGGCGAGTGCTGATGGGCTGTTAGATACAAATCGCCACTCCGCTGTCAGCAAGTCCTTCATGCCGTCGCGGTCGGCGGCCAGCACGGCGGTACCGGAGGCGAGCGCTTCCAGCATCACCAGCGGCAACCCTTCGTAGCGGGACGGAATCACCAGCGCGTCGAGGGTTTGATAGAGGGGGGCGGGGTCGCACCACGGCAGGAGCGTGGCGGAGATGCGGTGTTGTTGGATGAGTGATTGCAGTGCACCGCGATCCGGGCCATCCCCGGCGAACACAAGGTGACAGGCCGCCGCGAGCGCGGAATCAGCGGCAAGGGCCTGGACGAGGAGGTGTTGTTGTTTTTGCCGGAACTCGATGCGGCCAATGATGCCGAGCAGGATTTTACCTGTTGGCAGGTTGAGTTGCTGGCGTGCTGCATCTGTCTCGCCGCCGGGTTGGAAGCGCAAGGTATCCACGCCGTTATACACGATGTGGATGGGTGCGGTGACACCCTGAAGTCTGAGGAGCCTGGCCATCTCATCGCTGATGGTGATGAACGAACCCGGGAGCCGGAACAGGCGGCTCGAAAACACATCGCGGATCGCTCCTAACCGTGCACCCATGACCGCGTTGGAATGAGGAACAGGAATGTAGCTGGTGACCGGGATGGAAGCGCAGCGGGCGGCATGCAACGCGAGAGACGAGTGCTCGATGTTGCCTTGGATGGCGACGATCAGTGAGGGGCTAAGTTCGCTGAAGCGATGGGCAAGGCGACGGGCGCGGGATGGTTGGAGGTGATTGCGCAACGCCTCGAATTTTGAGGAATGATAGCCAAGTGTTTCGAGCCGCAGGTGGGGATGGCTGGCTGCCAAGGCTGCCACTTTGGTGCAGAGCTTGACGTTGGCGGCAGCAGCGAAAAAATGCAGGGGCTTGGAAACCTCCGCCAGCACGGCCTCCAAGCCTAACAATGCCATCACCTCATGGCCGCCAAACACCGGGCTATCGTCATAGAATATCAGGCTCATGGGGGGTTGCGCAGGTTGAAGCCTTCCCACGCGCCGTAGCGTTGCCAGATGCGAGCGAGCCCGGCGAAAGGGAGCTCTGAGATACGGCCATGGCCAACACACCATCCCAGATCGCGGGCGAAATCCCGCGCAGCTCCTAGCGCAACCTGCTGGAGAAATTTCCTGCCATGGACCGGGGTGTTGCCTGCCATCGCCAAGGCAAGTGCGTCGCCGCGGCTGCGTTTTCTGACTTGTGCCAGAGAGTAGTTATGGGAATGCATGGCCACGGATTTCCCGGCGTACACGATCTGATATCCGGCGGCGGCGAGGCGGCGGGTCCACTCGTCGTCCTCGGCATATTGCAGGTCCTCGCGGATCGGATGCTTATCTAACACCGATCGCCGGGTTGCACAACTGACCATGCTGAAAAAGTGCCCCCAATTCTGGGATTCGCGATTCGGCCCGAAACAGCGCTCGTAGTCGTGGGCGAAAACCGCACGACAGTCCGGCCGCGGGATCTGCCGAGAAAAAGCAGCTCCTAACTTGGGATTTTCGAGGCAAGCTGCCAGTAATTCGCTTAGCCAGGTGTTGCCGACAGGAGTGGCGTCGGCATTCAGATAGACTAGCCACTCATGTGAAGCCATGCGGGAACCTTGGTTGAGGACCACACCCGGGACATAAGTGCCGAGGGGTATTTCGATGAGCTTGGCGGGCCTGGCATGGTTGATCATTTCAATGGAGCCGTCAGTTGAGCCGGAATCAATCACGATGAGTTCAATGTCCCCGGCGAAGTCCTGGGCGAAGAGTTGGCGGATGGTGTCTCCGATGGCCCAAGCCTCGTTGAAGCTGCGCATGATCACGGACACGGCTGGCGGAACTGGGGTCATCGGTGGCGGGCTTCGGCTAGTTGATAAATCTGCTCCAGCTGCGCATTCACCGCAGCCCACGTGTAATGGCTGACCATCTTCGTGTGGCCTGCCACAGCGAGGGCATGGCGCAGACCGGGATCATCAGCGAGGCGAGCCAGCGCGGCGGTCAGCGCGGTGGCATTGCCAGCTGGAAAGTGCAGGCCGTCGCGCTCATGGCTGATGAGTTTGGAGAGTCCGCCAATGTCAGAAGCAATGACGGGCAAACCGGCGGCCCAGGCTTCGAGGATGACGATTCCGAATGGCTCGTGGCGCGAGGGCAGCACAAAGACGTCAAGGGCGGCGAGCAAATCGCGGTGTGTCGTGGATTCCGCCACCACTGCCGGATGCAGCGTGACGAGCGCCTCCAAGCGGTGCCGACCCATGCAATCCCG
>CAIQXC010000738.1 GCA_903875675.1 Akkermansiaceae bacterium | reverse complement strand
GCCAGCGTGGCGGCATGCAGCCATTTGCCGATATGCTCGCCATCAAACGATTGCCAGCCCGGCCGTCTGCGATAACTGGCCAGCAGGCGCTCCGGATCCATCCGCGCCATCCGTGTCTTCTCGTTGCTATCAATGCGCGAGCCGATCCAGCCGGTGAGATGCACACAATCGGGATGCTGGAACGCCTGCTTATCGGCAATGGCGCAGGCTACCTTTTCCGGCACCGGAGGCATCCCACCTGCAAGCGGATGGAATGCCGCCACGATGAACATGATCGTGATGATCATCTTAGAGCCTGTCTGAGATATCGAAATTCCGTGGGAATGGTAGGGCGATGCGGCCCGTAGCGCCGACTTTTCCCGCCGCAAGCGGGCAACCACGGCGGACCAGAGCCGGTCCGCCCTACCTTTTTCAGACAGGCTCATATTCATTTTGCTATTTCTTCCGTAACCGACTGGATCACCACCGGCCCCAACAGGCCGGAGGGGAGCAAACCGGATCTTTCGGGAGGGTTTGCGGGATTAATCGGACTGAAAGCAATATTGCTGTGGGTGTAGCGCTTCTCCTCGGGCAACGAGGCGTCGCCGATCCGGCGGTTCGGCCACAAATTGATCACCTCAATCTCCAATTCGTTGGCACCCGCCTTGAGTGCGCCGGTGATCTCCACGCGCCAGGGTGCCGTCCAAACGATTCCCTGATCCTTGCCGTTGAGCTTTACCCGTGCGATGTATTTCACGGAACCCAGAGAGAGGTAGAACGGAGCGCGATTGGCAGAACCGCCCGCAAAGTTGAAGGTCTTGTGGTAGATCGCCGTGCCTGAGTATAGCTTGATCCCTTCCTCGGGCCGGGTGATCCAATCGTCAAGCTTCTCGAAATTCACCTTGCCGGGGCCGCCCCACTTCGGGTCGAAGGTCAACTGCCATGCTCCGGTGATTTCCTGGGCCGTGGCCAACGCCGGGAAATTTCTTCCCGCTCCATTCTGGTTTCTGGTCTCTGGTTTCTGAATCTCTTTACTGAACACCACGAACGCACTCTCAGACGGCGCGAATTCCAGCGGAACTTCGGTCATGCCGGCTTCCAAGGTCTTGTACTCCTTGAGTTCGCGCACCTGGCCGGTCACCGGATTCCACAATTCCACACATGCTCCGCTGGCGCGGAAGGTGCACGTCAGCGTCTCGGCGCGGTCCATTCGGTTGGCGACATAATAGATCTCGGTGCCCTTGTCGCTGCGGTGGATCCAGTCGATGAAGGTGTCGGGCTTGCCGCCGGCATGGCTGAAATCGGGATTGATCTTGGCTTGGGTCAGCAACTCGCGCGGCGTCGTTCCCCACACCACACGACCTTTGCCAAGGGCGTGTTCCTTCACCGTCTTGCCATCGCAATTGCCCCACAACTCCGCAGCCAATGCCTTCACCTCCTGATCACATCGCGGATAGTCCGTCAGCCCCGGTGCCGCCACAGGCTTCGGCCCGACCAGGGTCATGCCGTCGCTCACCAGCTTCTTGAGTTTGCGCAGCACCTCGACGGTCATGGTCGTGCTCTCGGGCAGGACCAAAATGCGGTAGCTCATTCCATCGGGCAGCACGATCCTGCCGCTCTTCACACCCAGGCGTGTTAGAATGATCTCCGTATTGCAGACATCGTAGTCATAGCCGGCCCCGAGCGATGGTTCGACATGTTTGGGTTGGACGAAATTGGGGCACTGGTCGCCGTTATAGAACAACACGTCGGCCGCAAAAAGTCCCTGGCGAAGCATGTGGCAGCAGCGTGCGATGTAATCATTGAAGCCGCGCACCTGGCTCCACCAGGTGACCTTGCGGTTGAAATAGGTTCCGGAGCAGAATTCCTCGCCGGGGTATCCTTCATCGCTGCGGGTGGCGCTGGAAAAGACGAAGAAACTGTTGAATCCCTCGCAGAAGGCCCGGTCGGCGGTGGGTTTGAGCGAGGCGGGATACTCCTCCCAGTGGAAGTGTTGCAGGGCGCTAAATGCTTCGGCGGCGACGATGGGCTTGCCATAGAGGTGACCCGCCGAGGCGGCCTGTTTGGCGGACTTGTTCTGCTTATCTTCGGTCCAAAGCCCACACTGCCAGAATTCGCCCATGGGAATCGCGCAGCGGCCCAGGTTCTTCAGGCCGTCCAGCGACATCCACTTCGGACAGCACTGGCCGCCGGCCTCGCTCTGCTGGATGATGCCCTTGGCCTCCGCCAGCTTGGAAAGGCGGCCGAAATAGTTTTCGGCAACGCAATCGGCAATCGTCCTGCGGTAATCGTAGAGGAAACGGTCGGTTAACTCAGGACTGCCCAGTTCCCATCCCGCCAGCGCCGGCAGATAGGGCAGCGGATCATAGCCGCGGTATTTCTTGAAATCGTTGATGAAGCCGGCCGACCAGTTAGGCATTTTCATTTCCCAGCTATCAACCTGCACCGAACGGAACACTCTTCCATTCAACGCACCGGCTTCCTCGATGAGCGGTGCGCCGGCGTTGGCGAAGTGGAAATCCATGGCTGCGGAGTCCAGCGGGTCGGACTCCAACCCTGATCCTGTTGGCGATGACCAGTTGGTCACGTCGCCCGTCATGGTGTAACCGGTGCGCAGGATGGTCCATTTGCCTGCGGGTACATCCCACTCCAGGACTCCTTCGGACGTGCATTTTGCGGTTAGATCGATGATGGATTTCAAGGCCACGGTCGCTCCGGCTTCAGCCGGTAACAGTGGCTTCATCGGCTCGGCACAGATTTCCTTGAGAGGCGTTTTGACCGCATCGCCGAAGGAGTCCTGCACGAGCTTATATGTCAACTGCTTCTGCCTCTCCGGGCTGGATTTGGGCGAGGTGTTAGGAAACGCCTGGATGGCGATATCTCGATAGAAACGCGCGTCGCCAGGCTGCGGCAGCTTTTCTTTGAAATGCTTGGGCCCGCTAACGACCACTTCCGAACTGACCTGTTTCTTGCAGCCGTGCTCCGGCTTGATCCATGGCCCGCCGGCATTCCAGCCACTGCACAGGATCGCACTGACACCCAGGCCGAGCCGGTCGGCTTCTTTCACCGTGTGTTTGAACAGGGCCCGCCATTCCGGACTCATATAATCGGGGCCTTTGCCCCCAACTCCTGGACCGCTGATGCTGTAAACGGTCACGCCGCCGATCCCCTGGGCCTTCATCGCTTCCAGGTCGGCCGTGATGCTGGCGCGGTCCACCTTGTCGCCCAGCCAGAACCACCACGTCCACATCCGCGCGGAATCCGGCGGCGCGACGAATTCCTTTTTCAGATCGCCGGCCATCAGCAGCATGCTACTCCAACAAAACACCACCGATGCTGTTAGATCCACTAATCTTTTCATAACTCTGTTTTTCGTTTGTTATCCAGTTCCAACCAGCGAGGTTCTATGGATTGGCCGGGCCCTCACACTTCACTTCGTTTTCAACGATCCATTGTACGGGTCCGAGCAAGCCGGCAGGCAACAACGGCGCGTCTTTCTTGAAATAGTTATAGGTCACAAAACACTTGCGGCCCTGCGATGGCCGCGGCTGGTTCTTCACAAACCAATCCGGATAGGCTTTCAGACACCGCCCGCCAAAGTCGCGGAACCCCTCCCATTCATCCCACTTGCAATCCTCGGGCTCCTGCTCGTCGCCGATCAGACGGCTGGCCCAGGTGTTGGTCACCCGGATCTCTAACAAATTCACCCCGGCTTTCAGTGCCGCCGTGACATCCATGCGGAAGGGCGGATACCAGGCCACACCCACGGAACGGCCGTTGACTTTGATAGAAGCCATCTCATGCACGGTGCCCAGATCCAGAACATAACGTTGACCCGGGCTCAGCGCGTCGAGCCGCAGCTCCTTGCGGTAGGTGGCGGTGCCGGAGAAATACTTGATGTTAGGATCGGCGTTCTCGCACCATGACCGCAGTTCCGGGAAAGTCGCTTGGGCGGGCGTACCCACAACCGGCGCGAACCCGACCTGCCACGGCCCGGCCAGCGGGATTGGCGCAACGGCGGCGAGCGCGAAGGGAGCGCGCTTGCCGGAAGCGAAAACGATTTCGCCGCGACACGTTGCGGCGCTGCGCACGACGACTTTGCCGGCCTCATCCACCCGGGTCGTGTACGCGGCCTTGTCGGCGGCGGCGATTTCAACGGCGTGGTCGCTCGGTGCCGGTTTCCGGAACACCACAAAGATCGACTGGTGCGCGTTCAGACGCAGCGGGAGTTCCGTGCGGTTGGCGGCGGTCTTCCAGACGGCAGCGGCGCGGGATGTCCCATCCTCGGCCTGCCAGACTTCCGGCAATTTGCCGGTAACGCGGAAGGATCCGGCAAAGTCGCGCGCCTCGTCGCTGGTATTGGCCAGGAAGAAAATATCCGTGTCGCCGTCCTTTCTGGCTGTCGTGCGGATGTCGGCACCGGGGGTTGTCACGGGTGGTGCGGGGTTCACTGCCTTGGTTAGAACCTTCGGGTTGCTCCAGAGTTCTTCGCCGAGTTTCTTGACCTCGGCATCTGCGGTCGGATAGCCGGAGAGGCTGGGCGAGCGCCCGGGCTTCGGTCCGGCGATGACTCCGCCGGCGGCCACCAGCTTCTTGAGCGCCCGGGCGACCTCGGGCAGCATCACCTCCCTGGGGGGCAACTGGAGGAACGGGTAGCGCCGGCCGCTGGGCAATACGATCATGCCGTCCTTGACGCGCAGGTCGCCCTTCAGCAGTGCTGCGGTCGGGATGGCGTCGGCCCCGGCGGGAGCGTGGTCGAGCGCCAGGTAATCGGCGACGCCTTCTCCGCGTTGGAGCAAAGCCTGGACGCGGCCGAGGTAGGCGAAATAGGCTTTGCCTGGTTCGAACCACGTCTGGTTGCGGCCGAAATGCGTGCCCCACCAGCCCATGCCGATGCCGGGCTTGTATTTTTCGTCGAACGGTTGATGGACCCAGTGGTGCAGCGCCAGGCGATTGACACCGCTGGCGTAGGTTCCGTCGCTGCAGGTTTTCAAGAAAGCCGGGGTTTCGCTCCACCGGCTGAGCGGGGGCATGCCGGTGAATGATTCGGCAGCAATGACACGGTGTCCGGCGGCGCGGCCTGCAGCCACGAT
>CAIQXC010000737.1 GCA_903875675.1 Akkermansiaceae bacterium | reverse complement strand
GTGTTTGAAAGGCATCCGTTGCTGGTGCGCAGTGTCGCCCGGGATTTGGTGGCCATGTACGAGCGGGATCCGGCGTGCTTCTCGCCACTGGAACCGGTGTTGTTTTTCAAAGGGTTTCTGGCGCTCAGCACCTATCGGGTGTCCCATCAATTGTGGCAGGACGGGCGGCGTTGGCTCGCGCTCTACCTTCAGAGCATTGCCAGTGAATCCTTTGCCGTGGACATTCATCCGGCGGCTCGCATCGGCTGCGGAATTTTATTGGACCATGCCACTTCTTTTGTGGTTGGAGAAACCGCCATCATTGAGGACGACGTGTCTATTTTGCACGAAGTGACCCTGGGTGGCACCGGCAAGGAAACGGGCGACCGCCATCCGATTGTGCGTTCCGGCGTGTTGTTGGGGGCCGGTGCCAAAATCCTCGGCCGGGTGGTCATTGGCACCGGGGCCAAGGTCGGTGCGGGCAGCGTGGTTCTAACTGATGTGCCGCCACACACGACGGTGGCGGGAGTGCCAGCCGTCATTGTGGGTGAGCTTGGCGATGAGAATGCAGCCGCCGAGATGAACCAGCAACTGGAGCGGAAGGTTCGACAATAGTCCCCCCGATTCAATGAGGATTAAACGCCTGCTATGCATGGTTGCGCTCGGCCTGAGCGTGGCATCGTGCGAAAAAATCCGCGATGCAGTTAGCAAGGCGAAACACGCCATGGAGGCGAAATCCGCAGCCAAAGTGGGGAAGACGGGAGGCACTCTGGCGGATCCGCTGCTCCAGGCGATGGTGGATCAAACGGCGGAGGGGGCGGTTTTTCGCAAGGATCTGCCGTTTCCCGAGCAACTGCAAGTCAGGGAGG
This sequence comes from Akkermansiaceae bacterium, assembly GCA_903875675.1. Lineage (GTDB taxonomy): Bacteria > Verrucomicrobiota > Verrucomicrobiia > Verrucomicrobiales > Akkermansiaceae > Luteolibacter. The sequence goes on along the minus strand of CAIQXC010000737.1, from coordinate 2,619 downwards.
ACCGCCGTCTGACATTTGAGGCGGCCCGCATTGTTGTTAAATCCGCCATTGGCAACCAAGTGGCTGCCTTTTCGGGCACCAGGTATTTCACGACCCGTTACGAGCGGGCTGGCAGACAGCTGGATCTGACGATTGAAAGTGCGGGCTTTACGAAACCCGAGGTGGACAAAGTGGAGGCCGAGAAGGCGGCCAAGGCGGCCAAAGCGGCTAAAGCGGCCAAGCCAAAGCCGGAGAAGCCGAAGGTTGAGAAGGGGAAGTCTGGCAAATCCAAGCTTGAGCAAGCGAAGGTCGAGCAAGAGGCGGCCAGTGCGGCACCTGCCCCCGCAGTAACGGATGAATTGAGCGCCATCAAGGAGCTAGCGGGATGCCAGAGCCGATTTGTGACCGATGGGAGTGGGTGGAAGGCCGTTCACTCCGACGACTGCAAACTTGCCGTCTGGAGCCACAATCTCGAACCCCATTTGGGGGCCATCGGCCGCAGTGCAGGTGTCCTGCCACGCAATGATTGGTTGGGAAAACGGCGGCTCAAACCGGGCGACAGCGTGCCTCTGACCGGGGAGGCCTTGGCATTATTGTTGGACGAAGGAGCCAGCGGTTCGTTGGAACTCACCCTTGAGGCGTTTGATGTGAGTGGTGGCCACCCGTGCGGGGTATTTTCGGTGACGGGAAATTACCGGCAAGCTGGGGTGGTGGGACTGGACGGGGAGGTGTTTGACGAGGATATATCTATCAGCTCCGGCAAAGTCTGGCTATCGTTGGTCTATCCGGTGGTCATTCGAGAACAGCTAGAAACCATCCAAACCCTCAGCACCGGCATGCGCAGCGGCCACTCCAGCCAGATCCAGGGCAGCGTGGCGGTGGCCATCACCCGCAGCTGGAAACCCGCTGCCGCCACAACCCATTGAGAACCGGCATCAAGGGGTTAGCACCACCCGCAACGCCTCGCCGCTTTCCATGAGCGCAAAGGCCTCTTGGATGTCATCGAAATTTAACAGATGACTGGCGATTTTTTCCACTGGCAGTGAGCCACCGGCAATCAAGTCCACGGCACGCTGGACGTGTTCAGCGGTTGAATCGCTGGTGCCGACCACCCGCAGTTCTCCGTAGTGCAGCGGGCGGCTGTCGAGGTTGAGCATGCTGTTACCAGCGGGCAGTGAGGCAAACAGACAGACGCTGCCGCGCTTGCGCACCAAGCTCAGCGCTTGTTCCTGTGGCTGTGCGGCGGGTGCGGAAACGATGACCACATCGGCACCATAGCCGCCGGTTTCATTCATGATCACTTTTGCCAGATCTTCATCTGCCGGGTTGACGAGGCGATCGAAGCCGAACGAAGCGGCTTGTTTGAGGCGTGCCGGATTGACTTCACTGAGAATGATCTTTGCCGCGCCAAATTCGCGGGCGACGCAGGCATTGAGGATGCCCATCGGGCCGGCACCGAGCACCGCGACGACATCTCCAGGGACGATGCCACAGTTTTCCGCGGCATTGACGCAGCAGCTAACAGGCTCGGCAAGGGCGGCGTGGATTGGTTTGACTTTCAGCGGGACTTTGACGATGTGTCCCTGTTGGATGGCCCTAGCAGGGATTGTCACAAACTCCGCCATGCCACCGTTGTAATGGAAACCCATCGGCCGCAGGTCGCTGCAGAGGTTGCGCCAACCGCGCCGACAATAGAGGCACTCGCCGCAGGACACCGAAGTGGCCATCACCACCCGCTCACCGAGGGAAAAACCGCTCACCCCGGCACCAATCATCTCGATGAGCCCGGTGAATTCATGACCCATGGTGATGGGCGGACGCATCCTTGGATTGCCCGATTTGTAGGCTTTCCAATCCGATCCGCAAACCGCACAAGCATCCACTTGCACGCGGATTTCGCCCGGGTTGCAATCCGGTATTGGCAGCACCTCGCAGCGCACGTCGCGCGGTCCGTGATAGACAACCGCCTTAATAGTTGTCATTGGCAGTCCCTCCATCCAGCACGGCTTCAGTGGACCCGACGCCGAGGCGGGTGGCCCCTTGGGCGAGGTAATTCACAGCGGTTTGCCAGTCGCGGATGCCGCCGGATGGCTTCACAGAGAGCCGGCCTCCGACGGTGTCGAGCATCACGGCGATGATTTCGGGTGTGGCGCTGCCGGGGCCGAAACCCGTGGATGTTTTCACAAAATCCGCGCCGGCCTCCTCGCTGATGAGGCAGGCATGGGCCACTTGCTCCAACGTGAGGTAGCCGCTCTCCTGGATGACCTTCACCAGCACGCCATGCGGCTTGGCAACACCAACCACTGCGGCAATGTCGCGGCGCACCGCTTCAAAGTCGCCGGAGAGAAACTTGCCGATATTCATGACCATGTCCAGCTCGCGGGCCCCGTCCTCGATCGCCAAGGCCAGAATGCTCGCGTGAAAGTGCAGCTCGGACCCCATCCCATACTCGTAGTACTGCGGCTGGTAGATGCGCATGCCCGCGTGGCAGCGGCTCTGATGCGCGCGGATGGCCTTCTTGAGCTTGCGGAATTCGCGCCAGATATGTGGCAGATGGCGGACAACCTCGGTCAGCCCCATAACCGCCATCTCTTCCGAGCGGACGACGCAATCGAGGCCGGCGGTTCTCATGCGCTCGCC
>CAIQXC010000736.1 GCA_903875675.1 Akkermansiaceae bacterium | reverse complement strand
CGGAATAAAGAGGTTTTCGCATGTTAGTTGGAGACCCGTTTGATCTGGAGACTGGCGTATTTGAAGTTGAGGAGCAGGGCTGTCTTGAGACCGGTGATGTTGAGGTAACCGAGCATCTGGGCCAGATGACTATCGTTGAAACCAGTGGCGATTTTGGTATCGACGATTACTAGATCATCGACGATCAGGTCGGGGATCAGGGAGCCGATGTGCTGGCCGTCGTAACGGACCATGAATTCCCGTTGAACATCGCAATGCAACCCTTGCTTGGTGAGTTCGATGACAAGTGCGCGTTCGTAGAGCTTTTCATCAAGGCCTGGCTTGAGGGTGAAGAGCACCTTGTGAGCGGCACCGATGATCATTTCGGTTAGGTCATTGGTTTCCATATTTTTAACCACAGAGTGCACGGAATAGACGGAATGAAAAGCTTGGGTTTTGAAGTTTTTTCATGATGCAAATTCTCACAGAGCACGAAAAGCCCGTGAGAGGCGCGTGAGCACCCACTCTGTGCATTCCGTGCACTCTGTGGTAAAAATTTCTTTTGACCACCGAATACACGGAATACACGGAATGAAGAACTGGTATTTCGAAATATATTCAAAATGAAACTTCATAGAACACGCGAAGACCATGCGGAACGCGTGAGCACCCACTCTGTGCATTCCGTGCACTCTGTGGTAAAAATTTCTTTTGACCACCGAATACACGGAATACACGGAATGAAGAACTGGTATTTTGAAATATATTCATAATGAAACTTCATAGAACACGAGAAGACCATGCGGAACGCGTGGGAGCACCCACTCTGTGCATTCCGTGCACTCTGTGGTAAAAAATCTTCAAGCGACAAGGTTTTCGTTGAGTTCATGGATAAGAGCGTCCATCTGGTCACCGAAGAGTTGGTGCATTTTGCCGAGGCCGCCTTGGGCGTCGAAGGGGGCGAAGTCGAGGTCGTCGCGTTAGAAGCGGCAGGAGGTCATGATGTGGTCGCGGATGAGTTGGGGCCAGGCTGTCTGGGTTTCGTTAAATGGCTGACCGGCGTTCTTTTTCAAGATCCAATCGCGGTAGTTGCGGCGGACGGTTTCGTTGAAGGGGTGAGTTTCGCGTCGATGCCGCAGGCGCGGCGGATTAGGGCGACCAGCGCCGTCAACTCGGTGGGCGGCGTGGCGGTGTCGGGCAACTCGTCGAGGCGGGCGTAGGTCTCCCAGACGCGGAGCGGGCGAGGCGCGGGGCATTGGCCTGGATGGCGGTGAGGACCTCTTTGATTTGGGCCAGGGTGACTTCCTGGCGGCGCTGGGGCTGCTGGTAGTAGAGCGTTAAGGCGTCGAAGTAGTCGAGGACCTGGCACCAGAGGTTGTAGATGGAGCGGTGGCACTCATCGATGATGATGAGGTCGAACACTGGGGCCTGAGGGGTTGCGTCAGCGTCCTAGGGCGATGCGCAGGAAGGGGGCGGTGCGGGACGTCTTCGAGGCGAGGATTTTCTCGGGTGGCCCTTGGGCGACAATGATGCCCCCTGCGTCGCCGGCTTCGGGACCGAGATCCAGGATCCAATCGGCCTCGGCGGCGATGGCCATGTGATGCTCGATGACCACGACGCTGTGACCTTCATCGACGAGGCGGTGGAGCACGTCGATGAGTCGTTGGACGTCTTCCTGGTGGAGGCCGACGGTGGGTTCCTCGATGAGGTAGAGGTTTTTGGCTTGGGCGCTGAGGCCGGCAAGCTGGGATTTGACGGAACGGCCTTTGGTGAGTTCTGACACGAGTTTGATGCGCTGTGCCTCGCCGCCACTCAGGGTTGGGCTGGGCTGGCCGAGTTGCAGGTAGCCGAGACCGGTATCAGCCATGAGCTTGAGGGGAGCGGCGATGCGGGGCTGGGATTCAAAGAAGGCGGCGGCTTCGTCGATCGACATGGCGAGGACTTGGCCGATGTTTTTGTGGCGGAACGTTACTTCGAGGGTGGCGGGATTGAAACGCTCACCATTGCAGGTTTCGCAATGCACCCAGGTGGACGGTAAAAAATCCATCTCGAGTTTGATGCGGCCGTTGCCTTTGCAATCCGGGCAGCGGCCGCCATCGGTGTTGAAGGAAAAGCGCGAGGCGTCGAAGCCGCGCATGCGGGCATCCGGCAACTGGGCGAACAAGGCGCGGATGTGATCGAGGACTTTGACGTAGGTGGCAGGGCAGGAACGCGATGTCTTGCCGATCGGGGATTGATCGACTTCATAACAAGCTTTGATTTTTTCAAAACCGGAGGCGGAGGCAAACGCCGGGGATTTGGCAGCTTTCGGCTTGCCGGCGGCGGCCGCCGCCACCGCCAAACACGAGTGCATGAGGGTGGATTTGCCAGAACCTGAAATGCCTGTTAGGACAGTGAGTCGGCCGAGGGGAATGGCCGCGTCGAGCTGCTTGAGGTTATGGGCCCGGCAACCCGTCAGTGTGAGAAACGGATGGTTTTTTGGCACCGGGCGACGAGAGCCACGCAGCGGATGACTGAGGAGGGTGGTGAGGGCGCGGAGGGTTGGTGAGGCCTCCAATGAGTGAGCAGCGAAATCAGCCGGCAGGTTGCCATCGCTCCCGACCACAGGTCCCTGATAGACGACGTTGCCGCCGAAGCGTCCGGCACCGGGCCCGAGGTCGATGAGGTGATCGGCGGCGGCGATGGTATCGGCGTCGTGTTCGACGATGATGAGCGAGTTGCCTTGGTCACGCAGCTTGATGAGGGTTTTGAGGAGGGCGGCGTTGTCGCGGGGATGGAGGCCAATCGTCGGCTCGTCCAACACATACAGCACGCCGCGCAGGTTCGAGCCAAGCTGTGCGGCAAGGCGGATCCGCTGGGACTCGCCACCGGACAGCGTGTTGCCTGAACGGTCGAGTTGAAGGTAGCCGAGGCCGACCTCCTGCAGAAAAGCGAGGCGCTGGCGGATCTCCGGCAGAATGTCTCGGGCAATCAGACAGCTGCGAGGTTCTGAGAATGTTATATTTTGAAAATGGTCGGCGGCATGATTGATAGACAGGCGTGAGATATCGGCGATGGGGGTATGGTTGAGGGTGACGAGCGAGGCGGTGGGATTGAGACGGGTGCCCTGGCAGGCTGGGCAGGCGACGAGTTCGAGGTCATCCATGCGTTCGATCGAGCGGTCGGCATCGAGTTCTGCGGCGAGCATCGAATCGAAGCGGGAGAGGTCGAGCACTTGGCGGCGTTTGGGCACTCGGCCGTGGCCTCGGCAGTTAGGGCACCAACCATGAGGCGAGTTAAACGAGAAGAGTCGGGGATCGAGTTCTTCAAAGGAGCGGTTGCAACAGGGGCAGCTGGCGTGGGTGGAGAGCAGGACGAGTGTGCCTTCGGGGTTGCGGAGTTTGATCAGGCCCTTGCCGATGGTTAGGGCCTGTTGGATGATGGATTGAAGATTTGGGATGGCGGCGGGGGATTCCGTTTTGGAGGGGGATTCCGTTTTGGAGGGGGATTTCCTTTGGGCGGGGATTGGCTTTGAAGAGGATTTCGGCGGGACGCCAAAATCAGCCGGCAGGATGCCGGCGCTCCCCTTGGCGAGAGCGGCCACTTCGACGTCGATGTTGTGTTCCTTGAAGCGTTCGAGGCGCTTGAAATTTTCGCTTGGGAGGATTTTACCATCGACCAAGAGGCGGGCGAAGCCATGTTTGGACGCCCATTCCGCGACTTCGGTGTGGAATCCCTTCCGGGCACGAATCAGCGGGGCGAAGATCGATACGGGGCCCTTCTTGAGCTGGGTGCGAAGGACGTTTTCAATCGCACTCAACGATTGTTTTTCAACAGGCACTTGGCAGTCCGGGCAGTACAGCGTGCCAAGCTTCGAATACAGCAGGCGGATGAAATTCCACAACTCCGTGACGGTCGCGACGGTGGATTTCCCCCCTCCCTGAGACACCCGTTGCTCGATGGCCACCGTCGGCGGAAGACCGGCGAGCTGGTCAATTTCCGGCTTTTCCAGCTGTTCGGCGAACTGCCTGGCATAAGCTGACATCGAATCGAGGAAGCGGCGCTGACCCTCGGCGAAGAGGATATCGAAGGCGAGGGTGGACTTGCCGGAGCCGG
>CAIQXC010000735.1 GCA_903875675.1 Akkermansiaceae bacterium | reverse complement strand
GCCCACATTTGCCCATGAGATGTGCAAGAAAAGGCCGCCAGACGGCTGGATTTGCTCCGTGCATGGGCCATAGCGGCGAGGACGCCACCACTCCTTGATGAGAAGTCGCCGGCGGTTAGATGTCTGTTTGGAGGCGAATTTTCGGTTCATGGGCGTTGCGGCGGGACGCCGCAGCCACGCACGTGGCGTGCGAGCGCCTACTTTTTCCCGGATTGCTCAAGGGTGTCGGTCATGGATTCATCGGCTGAGACGGACTCGGAGAAGGCGAGGGTGCAATCGGCAGCTTGGCGGCGTATTGCCGAGACCTTGGCGGCAAATGCGCTGCTACCGGCCCCTTGATGTCGTCGTCATCGGCGATGAAGGTGGCGGAGTTATGGGCCTAGATGCCCATGCGGGCGGCTGAGGCGATGGCGTCCTGGTTGGCACCCAGGAAGAGGAATTTGCATCTTGAAGCCGGAGATGGCAGCATGGGTCATGGACTCCATGGAGCCCGAACGGTCGAGGATGAATGCGATTTCTGTTTTCATGCTATTTTGTCGGGAGAAGGTCTGAAGGTCTGAAGGTCTGAAGGTCTGAAGGTCTGAAGGTCTGAAGGTCTGAAGGTCTGTGTCCCGGAGATTCGGTTAGATGGAAAGGATCAGTGGCTACGCACCGAGTCTTTTGCTTTTCTCTTACTGATTCACTGAAACACCGACCTGCGCAGTGGCAACCGAAACACCGAGATTCGCAGCGGCGACTTCTGTCTTCCACGCGTCGCTGCGGTTTATTTATTTAACTTTCTAATGCCAGTCAATTGAAAAAAACGATACGAAGAAAATTTTTTGGTTTGGAAAGGGTCCGTGACCGGGGCAGGTGATTCGCGGAACACAACGATTCGAGCACGTAAACGCTCAGAACTCAGGGTTTGTCGTCAATCATGCCAAAGCATCCACAAATATCGAATCTCTGAATATGCGGTAAAGCTGCGGGTTGTTCACGCTTCGCGACATTCGGATGGTCCGATCGGACCATCCGAATGTCGCACCTGGTTTCTCACGCCAACAGATGCAACAGGAGACCTGGATCGATTGCGGTGCGAAGGGCGGTTTCCCGGTCGATGAGCCGCTGTCTGACCAAGATGGCGAGCGAGCGTTCAAGGGTGATCATCCGGTCGTCACCACCTGAAGCTTGACGCGGTGCACCCCGATCCCCAAACTCAGCCACGATGAAAATCGCGGAAAAACATCACTCACAGCTTCTGTGCTGCATGCTCCCGTGGCTGGTGTGCGTCACCAGCGGGTTGGCGGCGGAGCAGAGGCTCTTCGACTTCGGCCACTCGACCGACCTCTCCCGGATTGAGAAATCCGACGCGGCTGTTACTGCGGTGAAGGCGGGCACGGGCATGGCGATGCGCATGATCACCGGCACAAGCCAGTCCTGGCCCGGCGTCACGTTGCCTGCGTTGGACGGTCACTGGGACCTGTCGCCCTTTGCCCAAGTGGTGGTGGGAGTGAAAAATGCTGGCTCCACCCGCGGGGTGCATGACAAATTTATTCCGTTAAGCCGCGTAGGCGGCATGGCGTGCGAGCCAGAATGTGTTGAGGCGGCCTCCAGCGTTGAGACAACGCATAGCCATGACGGCGTTGGCACCTTCCTC
>CAIQXC010000734.1 GCA_903875675.1 Akkermansiaceae bacterium | reverse complement strand
GGCATCCTGCCTGTCATGGACGACGGGCTTCCAGCCTGGCGTTTCATCCTCACGATGATCTTGGGCTGCACCATGGAGCGAAACCAACCCAAGTAACTCAGGAGCTCATCTGCGTGAATCCTCGTCCATCTGCCCAGCTCATTTTCCCGATAGACCAAACTGCAAATATCGCGCAGATACCCGCGTTGCTATCCGTTGCCAAACCTGTCATCCATGGGCATGCGTCGCTTGTTTTGCCTCCTTGCTTGCCTCGCCGTGAGCGCCTGTTTCCCGGTTTCACCGCCAGCACCCGGACCCCGGGTTGCCGCCCGCACCCAGCTCCACCATCTCGCGCCGCCATCAGCCTTGCCCCCGCCCGCAGCCGTCAAAGTCGCCCCTCCCCAAAGGCCAGCCATTCCAGTGGCTCCGCCACAACTGACGTCCTGCGAAATGGCAGGGATCCGTTTTGAAGGCGTGGCTTTCGATGCCCGCAGCCACCGACTCATCGTCGCCGACCAACCCGCCGGCCCCGGGACCCGCTGGCCGGATGCCGCCACGGCCGCCAGTGCCCATGGCGGATTGGCTGCCATCAACGCTGGATTTTTCACCCCGACAGGCCAGCCTCTCGGAAAACTCGTTGCGGCTGGAACCCCCGCCGGTTCTTGGAATCGGGCATCCTCTCTCGGTAGCGGCGTGTGGCTCGAATCTCCCAGCGGTACCTCAGCCATCTTCCGTCGCGAATCCGTTCCCGCCTCTGTCGCCGCCCAAGAACTCGTCCAGGCCGGTCCCATGCTCGTCGAGAATCGTCAGGTCGTCGCCGGCCTGGAAGCCACCAAGTCCAGCGTCCGCTCCGTCATTTTCTGGGACGGCGGCACCCGCTGGTGGATCGGCCATGCCTCGCCTTGCACCCTGGCTGCACTGGCCCGAGCCCTGGTCGCCGGAGGGCCTGCCGCATGGTCGCCGCGCGTGGCACTCAATCTCGATGGCGGCCGCTCTGCAGATTTGTGCATCACAGCCGCCATTCCCGGTGGCCCTGTGAAGCGCCGCGCCTTATGGAATAAACCTGTTAGAAACTTCCTGGTTCTCCTCGCCCGTTAAATCTCCCGCTCACTTGCCCCGGATGCGCTCCGGTAGAATGCTGAAAGCTGAAATTCAGAAACTGAAATGAAGAAATCGGATGAGGTTCAGCTTTCAGGCGCTTCGAGGAACCACGGGATGGCGGGTGTAAGTTCGACGGTGTTGGGGACGGCGGTGCCGGGCGGAAGCGGGTCGAGGAGGATGAGCTGGGTTCGGGTATCCGCAACGAGCGAATCGTTGAGGTTCTGAATGAGCGTGTTTTGAAGTTCTCCTTTCACGGGAGTGATTATTGCCGCATTTTCTCCTTATTAAAAGGAGAAAAATTCATTTCAATTTGCTTGACCCCGTGGGCTGAATCGTCAGGCTGCGCAGCGTCACTGACATCACTCATGAAAAAGCAAATCCGCTTCCACCTCCCGCTGCTCGCCGCATTGGCCCTTGTGGCCGCCCCGGCGCTCCACGCCCAAATCACGGCCGGCAACGTCCGCGCCGCCCAACGCACCGGCACCAAACTGGTTGATATCGACTATGACATCACCGGCATTGCCACGCCATGCATCGTCATTCTCGAAATCTCGTCGGACGGCGGCACGACTTGGACCGTGCCCGCCACCGCTCTAACGGGATCAGTGGGCACCAACGTCACGCCCGGTACGAACCTGCGCGTCACATGGAACGCGGGCTTGGATTGGAACAACCAAACGTCCGCCCAAACAAAATTCCGCTTCAAGGTGAGCGATTTTCTGCCGGATCTGGCGGACTTTGCGATGATTCCAGGCGGCAATTTCACCATGGGTGATTCGCTCGATGGGATGGTTGATGCCACTCCGCACACGGTCAATGTGAGTGCGTTTTATATGCAAAAGAAAGGAGTGACCAAGGCGGATTGGGATGCGGTGAGGAGTTGGGGGATGGGCCATGGCTACACCGATCTGGCCGCAGGTGCAGGCACGGCGGCAGACCACCCGGTGCAGACGGTTTCTTGGTATGACGGGGTGAAGTGGTGCAACGCGAAGAGCGAAATTGAGGGCCTCACTCCTTGTTATTACACGGACGCAGCTCAAACGGCGGTGTTCAAAACGGGTGCTAACAACATTGACAACACGATGGTGAAATGGAGTGCCAACGGTTATCGTCTGCCCACCGAGGCGGAGCGTGAAAAGGCGGCACGCGGCGGCTTGATCGGAAAACGCTATCCGAATGGCGACTCGATCACGACAACGGATGCAAATTACAATAACAGTGTGGGCAGCACAACGGCGGTCGGGACGTATGCGCCCAATGGTTTCGGAATCTATGACATGGCAGGGAACGTCTGGGAATGGTGCTGGGATGGGTATGATGCTGGCTATTACGGAGTTTCACCGGCGACGGATCCTAACGGGCCGTCCGGCTCGGGCCGCGTGTTACGCGGCGGTGGCTGGTACGGTAGCGCCGACTACTGCCGCGTTGCCAGTCGCCCCTACACCGGCCCGGGCTACACGGACTACGGCATCGGGTTCCGTCCTGTCCGCAGGTAGGAGTCTTCCTCTGAGCACCAGTGAGAACAGAACAGACAGAAAAGTCTAGCAGGGCAGGCTGGGGGCTGAGGGACGAAGCCACCGCTTCTCATTCGCAACGACGCCACCATTTCTAACCTCCTATTAACTGAAACTATGAACCCCCCAAAATCCCACCGCACTCTGGCCGCACTTGCGGCGATGTTAATATTCCAAGCACCGGCGGCCCGCGCCACTTGGGTCACCGCCGAGTCATCCAACATCAACGTCGAGACCCGCTGGGTTCTGGCCGAATCCAGCAACATTCGCGTCGATACCCGCGACTATGCCTATCTAATCGTCAACGCGCCCAACGGCACGGTGGAGCCACCTGACAGGCAATTTGTTCCCAACACCCCGGTCTTACTCACCGCGACCCCGGACACCGGTTACCTGTTCAGCAAGTGGACGGGCGATGCCAGCGGCACCGCCAACCCACTGTCGGTGCTGCTTGACACGAACAAAACCATCAACGCCATCTTCGTGCCGGACACCCGTGACCCCGACCACGACGGCCTGACGAACTACCAGGAAATTGACATCTATCACACAGATCCGAACGTCGCCGACACGGATGGCGATGGATTTTCGGATGGCTATGAGGTGAGTGTCGGCACGGATCCAGCTTCGGCGACGAGCACGCCGGACACGCAAATGGTCATCTACACGGCGGTGGAGGTCCGCTTTGGAGCGGGGCTCGGAAAAACCTATCGGGTCGAGGCGTCCACGGACTTGGAGACATGGACTCCGATTGAGACGGGGATCGCTGGGACCGGTGGCACGGTCACTCGGTTTTATTCCATCCAGGATACGCCCAATCGCTATTTCCGCTCGGTGCGGGAGTGAGGCAGCCGTTGTGAAAGGTGCCGGGGTATAAAGATTGCCTCGCGCAAAGGCGCAAAGGCGCAAAGGAAGAGAGGGAAGAGAGGGAAGAAAAGCTGAAAGTTGAAATGTGAAAGCTGAAATAGGAGAAGACATGCTGTCTGCAATCTCTGCTTTCTGCTTTTCTTAACCTATCAGTATTATCCGTCTTATCAGCGGTAAAAAACTCTTCAATTAAGATAATGAACAGGAGGACACAGAGGAAACGGAGGAGCTTCGCTCCCGGCTCTTGCTATATTTTCTAACTTGAATTCAACTCAGTGACGACAAAGGG
>CAIQXC010000733.1 GCA_903875675.1 Akkermansiaceae bacterium | reverse complement strand
CAGCCGCGATGTGCCATGGCTGCATTATCATCTATCCGACGAACGGATCTTTCCGTGGTTCGGTTGGCTGTGTACCGCAATGCTACTTGCCTGCGGCATGTTGCTGGTGCTTCGAGCCTGGACAGCGGGACCTCGCAATCCGGTCACCGAGCAGCGCATCCGCCGCTTCAAGGCGATCAAGCGCGGGTACTTTTCGCTTATTATTTTACTGGTGCTCGGCGGTCTAGCTGCGCTGGACCAAGGGGTGGTTGGCAAGCGTGCGTTGGCGGTGAAGTATGAAGGCAAGTGGAGTTTTCCAGCGTTCCAACCGGGTACGGTAAAAAATGCCGAGTATGGGATGGATGGCGAATTGGCGGAAGCACCGGCGGACTTTCGGGAGCTTAAACGGCGGCTTGAAGCGAGTGGCAGCGGGTGGGTGATTCTGCCGCCAATCCCCTACGACCCAACCGGCGACACCCTGCCAGCGTGCTCGAGATCACTGGTTCAGCGCGACGGACTTTACTATGAATCCGGCGCTTCCCAGCCGTTTTCCGGCATGGCAGCAACCTATCATAATGTTGAAAAATCACTCATCCATCTCCGCTATTCGATGCGCAATGGTGTGCGTTCCGGCCCCGTCGATGGCTACGATCCAGATGGCACGGCAGTTTACAGCGGCGATTACAAGTATGGCACTCTGGTGGGCGATCGTTTCAATGGAACGGGTGACAAAGCGCTGTTTTTGGCATTGCCGGGCAGCGCGTTGCGTGCGGTCAAATACCACCCGGCACCGCCACTGCCCGACGATGGCCACTGGCTGGGCACCACCTCCCAAGGGTACGACGTGCTCGCCTATCTGTACGGCGGAATGCAAGTGAATTTTAAGGCGGCGTTGATCTATCTGCCAATCATCTATCTAATCGGCATTTCAGTTGGAATGATGATGGGCTATTTCGGCGGCTGGTTCGATCTCATTGTGCAGCGCCTCATCGAGGTATTTTCCAACATGCCTTTCTTGTTCGTTGTGATTATCTTTTCAAGAATGGTGCCGGATCGCTACAAGGGTTTGCCGGTGATTCTAACGATCCTGATTGTTTTTGGCTGGATGGGCATGACCTTCCTGATGCGCACCGCCGCCTACCGCGACCGCGAACGCGATTACATTGCCGCAGCGAGAGTGCTGGGTGCCGGCACACCGCGCATCTTATTCCTGCACCTGCTGCCCAACACCGTGGCCATTCTGGTTACGCTGGTGCCCTTCACCTTGTCCAGCCTGATATTTTCGCTGACGTCGCTGGATTACCTCGGGTTCGGATTGCCGCCGGAATACGCCACCTGGGGCCGTCTGCTCAATGACGGCCTCGCCAATCTCTCGGCACCGTGGCTGGTCACCTCTACTTTCATCGTGCTCGTCGGCATGCTGGTCCTAATCACATTTGTCGGCGAAGCCATTCGCGAAGCGGTCGATCCAAAAAAATTCACCTACTACCGATGATGCGCCGATTGATGGAATTTTCTTCAGTGTTCCTGGCAGGCATGCTGGCGCTAACAGCCGTAGGCTGCCGCCACGAGGCGCAGGCAAGCGGCCGCAAGCTGGAGTTTGATGCGTTTGTCCCAACCTATAACCGCTACATTCACGACTGGCTCCTCAAGCAACAGGCAACCTCCAAGGAAGAAGCCGCTGCACTGCAAGCGAAGCTCGCCACAGCTGATGGGGAGGCCAAGGCGGCGTTGGAATCGCGGGCGGCAGCCGTTAGCCTCGATTTGTCAAAATGGGATTTCCGGCTAGGCTTGGGGGATTATCTCAAAGTTGGCAAGCCCACCGATGTGCCGGCCGACT
>CAIQXC010000732.1 GCA_903875675.1 Akkermansiaceae bacterium | reverse complement strand
GGCATCCTGCCGGCTGGGTTTGGCATCCTGCCGAACCCCGTGATCCAACGCGCAGCGGATTGCTCACGAAAAGTCAAAAGTTCTGTGGAGCCCCCGCCACCCACGGCGGATTTTTGCACGGTGATCCGCCACGCGGTTGATTCTTCTGGCGGCAGAGCGCACATGGATCGGAACATTACAAGAATCTTTATGAAGCATTTCGGACATGTACACCACCTTGTTAAGGCGGTCGATTACGATCCTGAAATATTGTCTTGTGAAAGAAAATTGCTGATTGGTTCCTATTTTACCCATGAATATTGCATAGAGTCAGCGGCCTTTTTCAATCCATCCATGGTCGAAGATCCTGATCAGGCCAATCTCCAGGAAGGGCAAACCCGGATTATTGTCAGCTTTCGCGCTACCGGTGAAGGCCATATCTCATCTCTGGTATTCAGGGGCGGAATTATAGATAAGATGATTGCGCCCGATTGAACGAGCTATAACCATGCAGGAATCTAGGAATCGATAGCCAGTTTATGTTGGTGATTTCAGGCCGAGTCATCCAACGACACCTGTTCTCCGATCGAGGTGCCTTGGTTCGATGGATGGTCAAACGCTGGGCGAGCCAAGTGCCAGGGCATCGGCGCGCATGCGTTGGAGGTCGCCGGGTTCGAGCGTGAGTTCGGCTGCTTTGATGTTATCGGCCAGCTGGCTGAGGGTGCGCGTGCCGCATAAAACATGGGTCACCCCGGGCTGGGCGGCGGTCCATGCCAGCACAAGTTGCGATAGCGTGCACTCGTACTTGGCCAGTAAGTCGTTCCAACCGGCAAGCATGCCGAGCACCCGGCTGCGGTTAGGCAGACTGAACCACGGGCTCCACGCGTCGTTGCTGCGGAATTCGTCGGCTCGAAACACCCGCTCCATGCCGACCTTGCCGGTTAGCAGTCCTTGTTCTAGCGACATATATGTTAGGGTCGCCAATTGATGTTTGGCGCTGGCCGGCAGTAGTTCCTCTTCGACGTCGCGGGTGAGCATGGAATAGCGGAACTGGTTGCTAACAATCGGGCCGCAATCCAGGTATGCCTGCAACTCGTCGGGCGACACATTGCAGACGCCGATCTCACGGATTTTCCCCTGAGCTTGGAATTTGAGGAGGCAGGCCATGGTATCCTCGACGGGTGTGAGGTCCGGTGGCATCGCGGGCCAATGCGTTTGATAGAGGTCGATGTAGTCGGTGCCCAAACGCCGAAGGCTATTTTCAATTTCGAGTTGGAGGGTGTCGGGCCGGACGCTTCGATAGACCTTTTTGCAGTCGAAATCGCTGAAAAACGATCCCTTGGGATATTCCCACCAGAGCCCGCACTTGGTGGCGACGATGGCTTGGTCTCGGCGTCCCTTGAGTGCCTTGCCGACGACCGACTCGCTGTGGCCGAAGCCGTAAACCGGGGCGGTGTCGATGAGGTTGATGCCGAGGTCGAGAGCGGACTGGATGAGGCGGATGGATTCCGCGTCATCCGGGATATTGCCCCAGGTGGTGCCGCCGCCGAGCACCCAAGTGCCGAGGGCGATGGAGGATGCGTTGATGCCGGATGGGCCGAGAGGAAGGAATTGCATGGAATGAATGATCGGGCGCTATGCAGGATGTGCGAGGGAAGGGGAGGGGAGTGGCGGGTTACTTGGCGGTGTGTTTGAGCACAAACTCGACGATGGGTGCGGGGTCCTTGAGGCTGTGGGGGTGATGGTCACAGTTGGGCTTGGCGATGACCACGATCTCGCCGCCAAGCGCCTTGTAGCGAGTTTCGACCACCCGCGTGTTTTCATCGATAGGCACGGTTTTGTCCGCTTCGCCGCAGACGCTTAAAATCGGGATTTTAGCCTTGGCCAGTGGAGCGAGGTTATCCACCGGGTTGAGTTTGTAGGTGAGTGCCTCAGCCTCACTCAGCCCATACACCTTGAGCACGTTGCTCCAATCCCCGGGCGAGCCTTGCCCCTTGCCTTTGCCGCCGGGCCAACTTTTGAAATCGCATACCGGTGCATCCACATAGATTGATGCCACTTGGTCCGGGCGGCGTGCGGCCCAGTTGAATGCATACAATCCGCCGCGGCTGAAGCCTTCGAGCACGGTTTTTTGAGAGAGGCCGAATTCCTTGGTTAGGTGGGCGTGGAATTTGTCCATGGCATCCAGTGCTGCGGGAGCGCCGTAGAGGTTTTGCATATCCATGTAGGCGACGTGGAAGCCCTTGCCCAATAAGGCGATATCGCCCTGGGGTTCGTGGCCAAAAAACTCGGTGCGCCAAATCCACGGCTTGCCCGCTGCTGGGGTTTTGGGCAGGACTAGCAGACAGTTGTGCCCGTCCACAGCGAAGTCGCGCTGCTCATAGCCATTCCAATCCCCGGCGGTGGCCAAGCTCGTCACAGCGGTCAGCATCAAAGCGGCCGTGGCGACCCGACGCCGAATTCCAACACCTTGCCGGGCACGGGTGGGAAGATAGGCATCCTGCCTGTCAAGGACGACGGGCTTCCAGCCTGTCGATTCATGCGAAGCCAGCGCAAAACTGGCGGTATCGGGCGGGGTGGCGGTGAAGGAGGTCATGGTGGCGATTGCTTACGCGGGCTGTGGTGGAAACCTTTCCGCAGCTCGAAGGATTTCGCTTGAGGCTCACCCGTATTCGGGCGAGGCTGCGGGCATGTCAGACATCACCGCGCAACTCCAAGAAGACCTCAAATCCGCCATGCGGGCCAAGGACGTCGTCGCTCTCAATGCCTTGCGCGCCCTCAAAACCGCTCTCACCAACGCCGCTATCGAAAAAGGCGGCCTGGGCAGCACCCTCGAGCCCGCTGAAATTGTCGCGATCGTTAGGAAACAAGTCAAGCAGCGGCACGAATCGCTGGCTCAGTATGCCGCCAACGAGCGGCCCGAGCTCGCCGCTATCGAGCAGGCGGAAATCACCGTGCTGCAGCGCTACCTGCCCGCTGCGTTGAGCGCCGAGGAGCTCGATGAATTGATCACTGCGGCCATCGCCGAAACCGGGGCGACCTCCAAGGCCGACCTCGGCAAAGTCATCAAGCTTGCTCAGGAGAAAGCCGCTGGCCGCGCCGATGGCAAGACGCTCTCCCAAGCCGTGATGAAACGCCTGGGGTGATGGATAGTCACAAGCCAAGACGTTGAAGACGCAAGCCCCGAATCCGGGGCGAGTATGGAGAGGGCAGTCACTTCAACTTTAGCGAGGTGGAGGCTCAAATCAGGCGAGAATGATTGATGATTGCCGATTGATGAACGTTGATTTCTGATGTGAGCTTGGACACGAGATTCAGCACCAACCAAGCTCACTTCAAAAAATCGTTCGACTGAGCTCACGCCGAGGTCCAAAATCAACAAGCGTCAATCGTCAATCCATCCGGCTCTGGATAACATCAGCGTACTCTAGCAAAGCCGGACCATATCCTTGAGGAATTGGCCCCAAAGGAAGAACAATCCGCGTTTGGAGTATTGGAAGTGACCGTCGCCGGTGAGGCGGATGATGCCTGAGGCGAGGTTGAACTCGACTTGGTGCTGCATTTCACGCTCGAGGGCATCTTCGACGTCCTCGGGATCGGGCATTCTCAACAAGTCGGCTGAGACCTTGTTGCGTGCGAGAAATTGGTGATGATCGCGGAGGATACTTTTGAAACAATTTTGCTCGCAGGGGACGTAATTCCAGCGGATCTGTGGCGAGCATTGGAGGGTGAGGGAGAACGGGAAATTGGTGGTGCGCCATGTGCGTCCCTGGCTATCCTGAGAGGTCACGGAGATGAAGGCGAAGGCGACCTCGCTTTGTTCGCAGAGGCAGATGGAGGAGATGGCGCGTTCTTCGGGGTGCCAGTAGAAACGGAAAAACTGCTGCATGCCGGCCCATTTCCACCCGCAATCCGAGACATGCTCAAAGCCTTCGGCTTCCATGGCGTCACTGGCTTCCGGAGCGTTGGGAAAGAAGGCAGGGTTGGGGATTCGGCGGTGCTGAAGGCGGTTGTTGAGGGGCAGGCGCAGGCACCGGATGTGGGTGAGTAGCTCGAACCAAGGGAGCAGGAACCAGCACGAAACGGCGACTGAGCCGCCGACGTTGCTGCCGGAGAGGAAGTAGCCGAGCCAGAAAGTGGCGAGCAAGAACATCAGAGCGCCCAATTTTCGCAAGACAGTGCGGCGGGCACTGCGCAGAGCCACCGCAAGGAAAAACAGGCCAATAACGATCAGGGATTCTCGCATGAATAAGAGGAACTTCGGCTCGCGTGAACCCTTGCCGAGGATGACTCGGAGGTTTGCATTGCCGTTTGAATCAGTTCCACAGATTACCAAAGAGCGCAAGTGGATGTTTCAAGTAGTTGAAGTATCTTGTGGCCCCGGGTGCTGCTGCATATTTTCGCAATGGAGGCATCCAGTCTTGCGGATTTGGCTCTTCGGGGCTTGAGTTCTGCGTCCTTCAGCCCCCCATGATCCGCTATATCCGATTTCTGCTGGCCCTTGCCGCGATGGCCGGACCTGTTCGCGCCGAGTTTGACGATCCATTTGTTGTGGCACCGGGCGCGGTGAAGACGGTTGCGAGCTTGGTTGCAGAGAGCAGTGCCATCGCTCCAGGCAAGGCGTTCACGCTGGCGTTGCGTCTTGAGCACCCTGTGGGCTGGCACAGTTACTACCGGAATTCCGGTGGCATAGAACTCCCCCCCGCCATCGAGTGGCAAGTGCCGGCTGGCTTCAGCGCCGGGCCGATCCAATGGCCGACGCCAAGCCTCAAGGACGGCTACTCCGGCAAAAGTTTTGTGTACACGGGCACTCCGGTGCTGCTGGTGGAGCTCAAGGCACCTGCGGACTTGCCGACTGGCGGGAAAGTGACCGTGGGAGCCAAAGCCAGCTGGCAGATATGTTCGGACACCTGCATGAACGAGGAGCAGACGTTTTCGCTGAGCCTGACGGTGGGCAGCGCTGCGGTGGCGGATCCGGCGCAGGCCGAGATGTTCGCCCAGGCTCGCAGCAAAATCCCCGGATCCAACGCCAAATGGGATGTCTCGGGCTATCCGGCCGAGGGCAATTTCGTGCTGCGTTTCAGTCCGCGCGCCGGGACCGATGCCACCCAGCCCCTGCCAGTGGATTTCATTCCCAACGAGCCCTTCGTCAAGCCGCTCAGCGATGGTGGCAGTGTCGTCCGCGACGGCGCGGACTGGCTGGTCACCTTGAAACGCAACCCGGTCGATATTTCTGACAATCCCATTCCGGCGGGCAAGTCGCTCTCCGGCATTCTGCTCACTGGCAAGGCCGGGTCCGCCTCAGCCACGGCGATTGCCGACACTCCGCTGGCGCCGCCCCCGGCCAAGCCACTGGGGCTGGTCAACGTGCTCGGCATCCTCGGGCTGATGTTTGTTGGGGGCCTCATCCTCAATTTGATGCCCTGCGTGTTTCCGGTGATCGGCCTGAAGATCATGGGTTTCGTGAAACAAGCGGGGGATGAGCGCAAGAAAATCGTGGCCCACGGATTGCTCTTCACGCTAGGCGTGCTGGTCTCCTTCGGCGTGCTGAGCGGCATTTTGTTTGCCGCTTGGTCGAATGGGGGCAATGTCGTCCTATGGATTGAAACCCTAGGCACGGCCGCCAACAGTTGCTCAAACGTGGTGACGGGCGGGCAACCGGCATTGCTTGCCTACAAT
>CAIQXC010000731.1 GCA_903875675.1 Akkermansiaceae bacterium | reverse complement strand
GCGTGGCGGCGACGACAGCTCCGTAGGAACTTGTTAGGCCGTATTCGAATGACACGGCCGAGGGCGTGCCTTGGGCACTCGCGCTGGCGTTGAGGGTGGCGCTGGTGTCCGTCACGGCGCTTGCCGCGAGCGTTTGCACTGCCGGTGTGGGCGGCATGGCCACCAGGGCGAAGGAGTGCGTGGCCGCCGGCCCGGACAGCCCTGCCGCAATCCGTTCGGCGGGTTGCAGCGCGTCGCTTGCCACAGCGACCGGCACGGAACTGCTGACCGTGCTATTGTTCCCCAACTGACCAAAGAAGTTGTATCCCCATGAGGTCATGGTGCCATCCGTGCACAGGGCGTAGCAGGATGACTTCCCGCATGAGATGGCAACAACGGTTTTCGTTGCCAGCAGGCCACTGCGGCTCACCGGCACGGGCACACTGCTGTTGGCCGAACTGCTGTTGATGGTGCTGTTGTTGCCCAGCTCGCCATCAGAGTTGTATCCCCAAGCGGCCAGGGTGCCATCCGCGCACAGCGCCAGGCTGTGGGCGGCCCCGGCGGCGATGGCAACCACCGTCCTGCCGAACAGCAGGCCGGTGCGATTCACCAGCGCCGGTACCAACCGGCTCCCCACACTGTTGTCGCCCACCTGGCCATAGTCGTTGCGACCCCAGGCGGCCACACTGCCGTCCGTGCAAAGCGCCAGACCGTGGTTGCCGCCGGCGCGAATGGCGCACACCGTCTTGCCGGCGAGCACACCGGCGCTCTCCACTAATACCGGCAGCGCACGACTCACGGTGCTGTTATTGCCCAATTGGCCATAACTATTGATACCCCATCCGGCCACGGTGCCATCGGCGCACAATGCGAGGCAGTGATATTCTCCCGCAGCGATGGCAACCACCGCCTTGCCGGCAAGCACGCCGCCGGCATTCACCAACACCGGTACCTGGCTATCGGTCAGGCTGCCGTTGCCCAACTGGCCATTGCTGTTATATCCCCATGCGGCCATGCTGCCATCCGAACACAGTGCCAGACTATGCGCCACACCCGCCGCCACGGCCACCACGGTCTTGCCGGCCAGCGCGCCGGTTTGATCCACCAACACCGGCACATAGCTGTTATTGGTGCTATTGTTGCCCAAGCGGCCATTGGCGTTGCTGCCCCATGCGGCCACGGTTCCGTCGGAGAACAAGGCGAGGCTGTGGGCATCCCCGGCGGCCAACGAAGTGAGCGTCTTGCCTGCCAGCGAGCCCGGCATGGCCACCCCGATCGGCACGCTGTGGCGCAGCGCTGCACCCTCGCCGATCTGGCCCGAGTCGCCATTGCCCCATGCCAGCAGACGGGTGTTGGCCCATTGCAAGACCAAATCATTGCCGGTTCCGCCAAAGTAGTTGGCCACAAATTCATAGGTAACCCCCGCGTAGGTGATGCCCACTTGCTGCCCCTGTGCCAGGTTATCAAAAGTCCCGTGAATCGGCCCCGCTCCTGTGTTATTCACCACCATGAGCTGACTGCCCGGAATTGGCGCGAAGTTCAGCCCCAGGGTCACCGGATTGCCGGCCGCCAGCAAATCTGTCACGGTGAGGGGCACGTCTGTGGCGGAGTTGAACAGGAACACCTCCGGCAACCGGGTGACGGTCACGTTATAGGTTTCCGTATTGATCCCATCCGCCGCACTGACCCCAATGCCAAACGGATTGTTGCCCACGGCCAATGGGAGCGGGTCGCTCGGCACGCCGGAGACCCGCGTGCTGCCATTGAGCTTCAGCGTCGAGGTGGCGACCTGGGTCACGGCTGTCAGACTGATGTCGCTCACCGCGTATGGCACCGTGGCAAGGTAGTTGGTGCGGGCGGCGGCGAACGCCGGAGTGAGCGTGCCATGGCTCAGGGTGAGATCAGTTAAAGTTGCGAAACCAGTCGTCGTGAATGTTATGTCATCTCCTCTAACCGTGCCGCCCGCGCTGGTTGCGACGACCCGGCAATGATAGGTGGTGCCCGGCAGCAAGCCGCTCGCAAGACAGGTTTCCGCGGTGTCGGCCGTGTTTGTTAGGTTCGCCGGCAGGGCGGCAGCCACGGTCCCATAGGCTGTCGTCAGGCCGTATTCAAACGCCACGGTGGTGCTTACGCCTCGGGCATTCACCCTTCCGTTGAGCGTCGCGGTGGCATCGACAACCGCGCTTGCCGCCAACGTCGTCGCCGCAGGTGGCGGCGGCATGGCGACCAAGGCCAGCGAGTGTCCGCCAGCGGCCGCTCCGATCAGGCGTTCGCCGTCGCGCAATGCCGTGGTGTTCACCGCCACCGGGACATTGCTGTTGGTCGTGCTGTTGTTGCCTAACTGGCCGGAATTGTTATTGCCCCATGTGGCCAAGGTGCCATCGGCGCACAGCGCCAGACTGGCGCTGCCTCTGCCTGTGATGACAACGGGGGTCTTGCCGCCAAGCGCTCCGGTCATGGTCACTAGCACTGGTGTGCTGCTGTTCGTGGTGCTGGCGTTGCCGAGTTGACCGCTGGAATTGTATCCCCACGACGCCACGGTGCCATCGGCACACAACGCCAGGCAGTGACTGCTTCCGCCGGATATGGCAACCACCGTCTTACCGGCGAGCACGCCGCTGCGAATCACCTCGACCGGCAGCAGAGTGCCGGTGCTGCTGTTGTTGCCCAACTGGCCGTAGGTGTTGTCCCCCCACCCGGCGAGGGTGCCGTCGGAGCACAGTGCCATGCTGAAGTAATCGCCGGCCGAAATGGCGATGATGGATTTCCCAGCCATCACGCCTGTTAGATCAACCGCCACCGGTGCAAGAGCGTTCGTCGTGGTGTTGTTGCCCAACTGGCCATTGCCATTGGTCCCCCATGCCACCAGGCTGCCATCCGAACACAACGCGAGACTGTGATAAAGCCCGGCGGAGATCGCGACAACGGTCTTGCCCGCCAACACCCCGGTGGTATCCACCAGCAGAGGTGCCGAGGAGCTCGAAATGCTGTTATTATTTGCACCCAAGGCGCCATTGGAATTGGTACCCCATGCGGCCAGAGTTCCGTCCGAGCACAAGGCAAGGCTGTGGTAACCTCCCGCAGCCATCGCAATGACCGTCTTGCCGGCAAGCACACCCGTGGTGGTTACCGCCACCGGCAAAGGTCGCGACGTCCAACTGGAGTCGCCCAACTGGCCGGAGCTGTTCACTCCCCATGCCGCCACGGTGCCATCCGCCGCCAGCGCGAGACTGTGAGAACTGCCGACCGAGATCGCAACGACGGTCTTGCCAGCCAGCTTGCCACTCACGTCCACCGGTCCCGGAACCAGGCTGTTGAGCGTGGTGTTGTTGCCCAACTGCCCGTCGGAGTTATTCCCCCAGGCCAACAGCCGCGTGGCCGCCCATTGCAGCACCAGGTCATTGCCGGTGCCGCCCCCATAGTTTGCCACAAACGCGTAGGGCACACCTTGATAGACCATGCTCACCGTTTGCCCCTGGCGCAAATTGGCAAATGCACCCCGAATCGGCCCCGCACCGGTGTTTCTAACAACTGTCAGGGTGCCGCCCGGCACCGGCAGGTGGTTCAGAACGAACGCCGGCGAATTCCCGGATGCCACAAAATCCGAAACCGTTAGAGGAACGTCGCCTGGGGAATTGAAAACGAACGCCTCGGGCAGACGGGTCACCGTCACCCTGTAGGTCGAGGCGGCCGCCCCCCCGGCCGGCCTGACCACAATCGGGATCGCGTTGTTGCCCACCGCAAGCGCGAGCCGAGGGCTGGCGGCGCCGGATGCCACCGGGATGTCGTTCACGCTGATCTGGGATGTTCTCCACAAAGGGGTGGGCGTCAGGGTGAGGGTGCCGGTGGCATACGGCACGGTCGCGATGTAGTTGAGTGTCCGGCCCGCAAAAGCCGGCGACAGCGTCCCATCGCTCAGTGCCAGGGCAGAGAGGACGCCGAAATCCGTGCTGCTGAAAGTCTGGTCCTCGCCCCGCGCCGTGCCACTCCCGCCCATGGTGACGACCCGATAGTGATAGACACTGCCCGGCAACAGTCCGTCAAGCACGCAGGCCACGGGAACGCTCGCGGTTCCGCTGACACTCGCGGGTATGGCGGTCGCAACCAGCCCGTAGGATTTTGTCAGACCATATTCAAAAGTCACGGCAGTGCTGGTGCCGTTGGCATTCACCGTGCCGTTGAGAGTCGCCCCCGTGTCGGTGATGCCGCTGGCCGCCGTTGTCGTGACCATGGCTGCCGGCAGCGAGGCCACGATGGCGAGACTGTGCGACAGTCCGCCGCGGCATGCGATCATGCGCTCACCAGACGCTAGCGCCGTGGTGTTGACTAACACTGGCGAAGTGGCCGAAGCCGTGCTGCCATTTCCCAACTGACCGGAGGTGCTGCTGCCCCAGGATGTCAGAGTCGCGTCGGCGCATAGCGCGAGATTGTGATTGCCGCCGGTTGCAATGGCAGCCACCGTCTTGCCGGCGAGCCCTCCCGTGCGGTCCACCACGACCGGCACGCTGCTGCTGGTGGTGCTGGTGTTGTTGCCTAACTGGCCACTGGAATTGTAACCCCATGCCGCCATTGTTCCGTCCGCGCACAGGCACACACTGTGAGCCGCACCGGCACCGATCGCCGTGACCGTCTTGCCAGCGAGCACGCCGGTGCGGTCCACCAGCACCGGCGGACTGGTGCCCGGCGTGTTATTGTTGCCCAGTCGGCCGTAGTCACCGTTGCCCCACGCGGCCAGCGTGCCGTCGCTGCACAACGCCAGACTGTGATATGTGCCGGCGCTAAGCGCGACGATCTTCCTGTTGGCGAGCACGCCCGTCCGGTTCAACACCACCGGAACGGAACTCGACGTCGTGGCACCGTTGCCCAATTGACCATAATTGTTATTTCCCCAAGCGGCCACCGTGCCGTCCCCACACAGCGCAAAGTTGTGGTTGCCGCCGGCGAATATGGCGACAACCATTTTCCCGGCAAGCACTCCCGTCCGGTCAACCCATACCGGCACGTTGCTGACCACGGTGGTGCCGTTGCCCAACTGACCGACGCTGTTGGCGCCCCAAGCGGCCAGGGTGCCGTCCGTGCACAACACCAGACTGTGGGAAGCGCCGGCGGATATCGCGGCGATGGTCTTGCCAGCAAGCACGCCGGTTAGGTCCACCAGCGCCGGTGTCAGGCTGTTGGTGGTGCGGCCGGTTCCCAATTGGCCGTACTGATTGTCACCCCATGCGACCAGGGTGCCATCGGCCGCCAAGGCCAGATTGTGCAGGTCGCCGGACGCGCTTGCGATGACCGATTTGCCGGCCAGAACGCCCAACATGTCAACTGCCCCCGGCACCGCGGCGTTTGTCAGGGAGTTGTTGCCTAACTGACCGCTGGCGTTGGCACCCCAGGCCAGCAGGCGGGTGTTGGCCCATTGCAGCACCAGGTCGTTGCCACTACCGCCATAGTAGTTCGCCACAAACGCGTATTGCACGCCCTGATAGGTCAACTTCACCCATTGTCCTTGCGCGAGGTTATTGAAGCGGCCGCCGATGGGCCGGCCGCCGGTGTTGTGGACCACCATGAGGCTAGCACCGGCCGGCGGCGCGTAGTTGAGCGCGAAAGCAGCCGCGTTGCCGGTGGCGGTGAAGTCCCCAACCGTCACCCCGGCGTCGGCAGCCGAGTTATAGACAAACACATCCGGCAGGCGCGTGACCGTGATGTTATAGGTCATGGCGTTGGTCCCGCCAGCGCCAGTGACAGCGACGGCAATCGGATTGTCACCCGGCGCGAGCGGCAGCGGCGCGCTGGCCGCCCCCGAAGCCACAGCCAGGCCACCGACGTTCACACTGGCGTCCGCATGCGTCGTGACCGGCGTCACCGTGACGGCACTCGTGGCATTCGGCACCACCGTCCGGTAGCTAGTGACGAGAGGGTCGAAGGCGGGCGATAGCGCCGCCCCGCTCACGGATAGACCGGCGAGGGTTGCCAGGTCGCTCGTGGTGAATGTCATGTCATCGCCCCTTGCGGCACCGCTGGCAGCGGTGGCCACCACCCGGTAATGATAGGGGGTCGCCGGCAACAAACCGGTGACGAGCGCGCTGACCGGAGTGACGTCGGTTCCAGTCACCGCTGCGGGCGTGGATGTTAGAGTGGCACCGTAGGAGGTTGTCAGACCGTATTCGAAGGTCACGCCGGCGTTTTGGCCGTTAGCGTTCACGCTGGCATTCAAGGTGGCCCCGGTATCCCTGATGCCGCTCGTGGCCAGTGTCGTCGCCATCGGCGGCACCGGCAAGGCGCTGATGCCAATGCAATGAAGTGCGGAAGCGCTTGACACGCCTTCCATGAAGCGCTCACCGCTGCCGAGCATGGTGTTTGCAACCAACACCGGAACGTTGCTTTGAGTTGTGCTGTTGATGCCTAACTGACCATAGGTATTGCCGCCCCAAGTGGCGATCGTCCCGTCCGTTAGAGTCACGACCCCACCAAGGTTTCCGGCGGCAACGGTCGACACGACCTTGCCCGCAAGCACGCCCGTCCGGTTCACCAGTGTCGGCACGCTGCTGTCGGAGGTGGTGCCATTGCCCAACGCGGCGTATGTATTGGAACCCCAGGACGTCAGCGTGCCATCGCTGCAAAGCGCCGTCGTAAAGCCACCTCCGCCAAGGATTTTCACGACGGTCTTGCCAGCCAGCACGCCATTGGCATTGACCAGCACCGGCCGTGATCGATCCGTGCCGGTGGAGTCGCCCAGCTTGCCACTCGAGTTGTACCCCCATGCCGCTAGGGTGCCGTCCGTGCACAGGGCGAAACTGCTGCCACCACTGGCCGCTATGGAAGCCACCCGTTTGCCGGCCAGCACGCCGCCTAGATCCACCGCCACCGGAGAACTGCTGGAGACGGTGCTGCCATTGCCCAACTGGCCGGAGCCATTGTAGCCCCACCCGACGATCGCGCCATCGGCACACAGGACAAGATTGTAACCTCCACCGCAAACGATGGTGATAACCTCTTTGCCTGCAAGCGCGCCGACCCGCAGCACGGCTGCAGGTTTCAAATTGCTCGATCCGCTCGTGGTGCCCAAGGCTCCGTTGGTGGTATCCCCCCAGGCCGCCAGGGTTCCATCGGAACAGAGCACGAGATTGTGATTGCTGCCGCTGGAAATCGCAACAACGCGTTTGCCTGCCAACACGCCCGTCCGGTCCACCCACACCGGCGCCGAACTGCTTGTCGTTAGCCCGTTGCCCAGTTGGCCATAGGAATTGTAACCCCAAGCGGCCAGCGTGCCGTCGGAACACAACGCCAAACTGTGCCCGGCACCGACGGCGACATCGGTCACCGTCTTGCCTGCCAGGACTCCGCTCATGTCCACCAGTCCCGGCACCAAGGAGCTTGTTAGGATATTGTTGCCCAACTGGCCGTTGGTGTTATTGCCCCAGCCATAAAGCCGCACATTTGCCCATTGCAGCACCAGGTCATTGCCACTACCGCCATAGTAGTTTGCAACGAACGGATAGGTGTACCCGCCATAAACGAGGCCGACAAGCTGCCCCTGCGCGAGATTGTCGAAGGTGCCCCGTATCGGCTCCAAACCGGTGTTGTTGATTACTGTTAGAACAGTTCCCGGCACTGGCGTGTAACCCAGCGCGAATTGCGCCGTGAGTCCGCCCGCCGCAAGGCGCCCTGCCGTCATCGGCACATCCGTCGCGGCGTTGAATGTGAACACTGCGGGCAGGCGCGTCACCGTCACGGTGTAAGTCTCCTTCATGAGCCCGCCCGTCGCGGTGACAATCACCGGAATCACGTTGCTGCCGATGCTCAGATTGATGGCGGCGCTCGCCGTGCCAGACGTGACGGTGGCGCCATTGACGGTCACCGCCGACGTCGGATAGGCCAGCGTCGGAGTTATTGCCAGAGTGTCGGCACTGTATGGCACGGTGGCGTCATAGTCGAGCTTAAGGCTGGCGAAGGCGGGGTTCAAAGTGCCTGCGCTCAGGGCCAGATCGGCCAGCGACGCGATGGTGGTCGTGGTGAAGGTCATGTCCTCGCCATAAGCGGTGCCGCCGGGGCTGCTGCCGACGATTCGATAGTGGTAGGTCGTGCCGAACGTCAAATTGGTGGCGATGGCGCTTGCGGCGGTGGCGCTGGTGCCGCTCGCGGTCGCCGGGGTGGCCGCAACGGTGAAGCCATAGGTGGATGTTAGACCGTACTGGAACGACACGGTTGTGCTGCTGCCGTTGGCCGAAACGCTGCCGTTGAGGGTGGCGCCGGTATCGAAAAGATCGGATGCGGCCAGGGTGGCGGCGGCCGGTGCCGGTGGCGAGGCGACCAAGGCGAGGCTGTGTGAAGCGCCGCCGTCAACCGCCATGATGTGTTCACCGGGCATGATGGAAGTCATGTTGGACAAGACCGGCACGCTGCGGTTCGTCGTGCTGCCGTCGCCCAACTGGCCCGAGGAGTTCAAGCCCCAAGCGGCGAGAGTGCCGTCGGAGCAGAGGGCGAAGCCATGCGTGTTGCCGGTGCCCATCGCCGTCACGGTCTTGCCGGCAAGCACCCCGGCCTTGCTGACCGACACCGGCGCGCTGCTGCTGCTCGTGCTGTTATTGCCTAACTGGCCGTTGTAATTATAGCCCCAACCGGCCAGGGTGCCATCCACGCACAACACGAGGTTGAAAGCGGAGCCCGCCGCGATGGCTGCCACCTGTTTGCCGTAGAGCAAGCCAGTCCGGTCCACGAGCACCGGTACGTTGCTGGAAGTTGTGTTGCCATTTCCCAACTGGTTGGAGGAATTGTCGCCCCACGCGGCCAGGGTGCCATCGGCACACAACGCGAGACTGTGGGAATTTCCGGCGGCGACGGCGATCACCGTTTTGCCGGCCAGCACTCCGCTTCGATTCACCAGCACCGGAAGCGGAACCGTGCTCGACCCGGCGGTGCCGTTGCCCAACTGACCGTAGGAATTGTACCCCCAGCCGGCCAAGGTGCCATCGGAGCACAACGCGAGACTGAAGTTGCCACCCGCCGCAATGGCCGTCACGGTCTTGCCGGCCAGCACGCCCGAGCGATCCGTCAAGACCGGCGTGCTCGTGCTGCTGGTCGTGCCGTTGCCTAACTGGCCCCAGGAATTATCTCCCCATGCGGCCAGGGTTCCGTCCGAGCACAATGCCAGGCTGTGAGAGACGCCGGTCGCCAGCGAGGTGACCGTCTTGCCGGTCAGCACGCCGCTGCGGATCACCGTCACCGGCACCGGGGTGGCCACGCTCCCGCCGTTGCCCAACTGGCCGGCGCTGTTGCTTCCCCAAGCGGCTAACGAGCCGTCACCGCAGAGCGCGACGCTGTGATCGCCCCAGGTCGCCAGCGCGGCGGGGGCCTTGCCCGCGAGCACCCCCGTCATGTCCACCGCCACCGGCACACTCGAGGCGAGCGTCCCGCCATTGCCCAACTGGCTGCTGCCGTTGCCACCCCAGGCCAGCACCCGCATGTTCGCCCACTGCAACACCAGATCGTTTCCACTACCGCCATAGTAGTTGGCGACAAACGCATAAGTCACGCCCGCGTAAACCAGCTTCACTGTCTGGCCTTGCGCGAGATTGTCGAAGGTGCCCTGGATCGGGGCGGAACCGGTGTTATTCAAGACGGTTAGATTCGTGCCCGCCGCCGGCGCGCAATTCAGCGCGAACGTCGCGGATTTTCCACCAACCGCCAACCCGCCGGAGGTCACGGGAACGTCGGTGACGGAGTTATAGGTATATACATCCGGCAGGCGCGTCACCGTAACGGCGTAGGTCTTGGTGTTGGATCCGTCTGCGGAACTGACCACCGTGTTGATGAGCGTGTTGCCCACCGCCAAGTCAATCGCGGCGCTGGCGGCACCGGACGCCACCACGCTGCCATTGACCTTCACCGTGGAATCGTTGTGGGTCGCCACCGGAGTGACCATCGTGTTGCTCGTGGCATAAGGCACGGTGATGATATAACTCGTGGTGTTGCTGGAAAACGTCGGCGCGAGCACGCCACCGGTAACCGTTAAATTGTCAAGCATGGCCAGGGTGCTCGTCGTGAAACTCAGATCATCGCCGCGCACCACGCCACCCGCGCTGGTGGCCACCACTCGATAGTGATAGGTGGTGCCGGCCAACAAGCCGCCGAGCGAGGCGCTGACTGCGGTGGCGGTGGTGCCAGTCAGATTCGCGGGCGTGGCGGCAAGCGTGCTGCCGTAGGACGAAGTCAGGCCGTATTCAAACATCAGGGTTATGTTGGATCCATTGCCATTGACGGTTCCCTTCAGGGTAGCCGCTGAGTCGCTGACGCCGCTTGCCGCGACAGTGGTGGCCATCGGTTTGGGGGCGGTGGCGACGAGCGCCAGCGCGTGGCTTGCACCGCTTTCCACCGTCATGATCCGTTCACCTGCCGCGAGCCAACTCTGATTTACCAACACCGGTACCGCGCTGCTGAGAGCGGTGCCCGTGCCTAACTGACCGCCATCGCCCGCACCCCAGGCGGCGATGGCTCCATCCGCACACCTGGCCAGGGTGAAACTGCCTTTGGCGATGATTTCCGTTATGGATTTACCGGCCAATACGCCGGTCTGGGTCACCAGCAGCGGCCTGCTACTGGTCGTATAGGTCACGCCATTGCCCAGTTCGCCGTTGTAGCCATAGCCCCAACTTGCCAAGGTTCCATCGGAGCATAACACGACGCTGTGACTGCTGCCAGCGGCCATAGCTGTGACGGTCTTGCCGGCTAACACACCCGAAGCGTCCACCAGCACCGGCACGTCGGTTTGGGATGATGTCACGCCACCGTCACCCAACGCCACCCCGTATGAACCCTGCGATCCCCATGCGGCAACCGTGCCATCCGCACACAACGCCAGGCAGTGGGCGCTTCCGGACTTGATCGCCACCACCTTCTTGCCGGCCAACACACCGCCTTGATATAGCAGCACTGGTGTGCTCGCGTTACCCGAACTCGAGCTGAAATTGATCCCCCATTTCACCACGGTGCCGTCGGCACATAACGCCACGCTGTGGTTT
>CAIQXC010000730.1 GCA_903875675.1 Akkermansiaceae bacterium | reverse complement strand
TAAGGATTTCACGTCATTTCAGCCCAGAATGCCCGTCAAAGGTCACATCCTTGTATCGGACATCGAGGGTCATCTCCTGGACCAACGCTTCGGCTTTCGGGAAGGCACCTTCCAGGTGCCGATTCAGCCACTTTTCAAAGACCTCATCTGGCGGTGGTTGGATTATCGACCCACCGATCACGGCGTCTGGAGGATTTGCTTTCACAAGTGGCAGGTAGTATGCGACGACCTGCGCGCGGGAGGCGTCGAGCTTGCCCTGCAATTGGTCCTTCACCGACGCCTGATGCTCCGCTAGCAGGACCCGAAAATCCTTGACCAGCTTTTCAAGATGGGACTTCGCGCACTTGAGAACGACCCTGCCGTGATTTTTCCCTAGTGATGGTGTGAGGTTATTTCGTATCTCATTGAGATTCGCTTCGAGATCCTTTGAGGAAAGCTTGCTGCTTTTTTCAAGCAAGTCGAATGTGGTCTTCAATCGTCCTTTCAAATCGGCGGAAGCTCCGAGCTTTTGAATATCCGCCGGGATTTGCACCCGATGATTCTGGATCGCAGCCCCGGTTAGGTGCATCTCCACATACTGGAGGTATGGCTCGAACACCCGAACCTGGCGAACAACATCGAATTTCACCGGAGGCGCGATTGCGATAGCTTTTTTAACCTCATCAAAATGGGCTTTCTCGACAGGCATCACTCCGAGTTCGAGCGGCAACTCCGCAATGCAAGTGGCAATTTCCTGCGTGGGTGCTGCCTTGATGGCTTTCTCTCGCGACATTGGCGAAAAGCGGATGGCGAATGCCTCCACCTGAGCAGGTGAGAGCTCGATAGCGTTCGGCGTTTCATCGCTCTGGGGTTCGTCTTCCAGGTAGTGGGCGATGGGCGTGAAAACCCACCCGCGTTTGTCCACGATCAGGATGCCACTGCGGAAGCCGGGGCAATGGGTTAGTTCTATTCCCGCCGCACGAAGCGTTCCAACCGCTGCCAAACTGCCATACCCCATGCGGAGTGTCCGCTCGTCGAAATCGAGGCTAATGGTCAACTCAGGAGAGAAAAGTCCGGGCGGGAGTTCCACCAGCGCGGCGGCCGGCTCGTCTTGAATTCCGGGCGCGGCATACACAACACGACTTGTCGCACTGCGGATCAACACAGCGATGCGGTGGCTGGAAAGAGCGGCGAAGAGTGGATTGGTGGACATGGTGCGTACGATTTAGCAGTTATGGTGAAAAGATTGCGAGGGAATTCTAAACATTTCAGGAGCGCTTCTTGGTTTTCATTTCTCCAAT
The DNA here is from genome assembly GCA_903875675.1 of Akkermansiaceae bacterium. Taxonomy (GTDB): domain Bacteria; phylum Verrucomicrobiota; class Verrucomicrobiia; order Verrucomicrobiales; family Akkermansiaceae; genus Luteolibacter. Next base: position 1,500 of record CAIQXC010000730.1, on the reverse strand, counting down.
CTTGCGACTATTATTCTTCACTGGCAACACGGTAGTTTCATTGACGCGAATCACCTCAACATCTGGCTGGATAGACACAGGAAGGAGTAATTTTCTCAGTTCATAAATGCTCGTCGGTGGAAATTTTTGATGACGAGTTAGTCGGTCTGCCATTGCGTGGCAATTCGAGCAGAGAGGTGCCAGGTCCCTTGCGGGATCAGTATGACGCACACCAGCGGCGATTCTGTTCAAGTGATGAATTTCGATGTAACCCTGTGCCAATGTCGTTCCAAAGGCTTCATCGAAATTGAAACCGCAAACGCTGCAATTACGGCCATGAATTAGAATGGCCGCCTCACGAAGTTTCGCACTCCGGACTACCGCATAGTTGGTTCTTATCTTGCGACCTCCTTCTGGTAAGGGAGAGATATCGGGTATGCTTTCGAATTCTGCTTCGTTGGATGCGCGGGTTCTAAGGATACGAGGTAGCTTATCTGCCTGAGCGGACGTCGGCTTTTGTCCGTCGGGCATAGGGGCGGCTAAAGATGGAGTTGCTGGTATGATGGCAGTTGGAATCGTCTCCTGGTGGGCGTGGACGAGAGCATCCCTTTTTGTCTCCAGCTCGTCCTGCTTATTCACCATGTCTGGAGCATGGAATCCTGCAGGAGGTATGAAAGCTGGCGTCTGCTGAGCTTGCACTGGAGTGTCTACCTTCGCCTTGGCTCCCATTTTCTCCCTAAAATATCCGACGCAAAGCAGAATTGGCATTGCCAATATAGCCAACCAAAAAAGAGCGAAAATCAGGTATCCCATGACTGCGGTATTATGGAGCAGACGCGCCCGAGTAAGCCAGTGGGCGAATACGGTTGCGGTTGTCTCAGAAACAAACCAGCCACCTTAGTTTCCCAAGGTGGCCGGGGTGTTTGAAAGCCGCGTGAAAACGACCGCGACGACCTTTAGCCGCCCCCGTGGGGGCAACCTGAACATGCGCCGCCGCCACCCCGACCTTTCGGTCTGGTGGCGGCGTTGATTCGGTCAACGCCTTCCGTTCCACGCGGGGTTTCAAAGCCCCGACCCGAATCTCTCCGGACGCGGTCATTCAAGAATCTCAGCGGCGCTCTGGCAAGGACGAATCCGCCAGGTGGTCGCAACCGGGAGAAATTCCTTCGGCTGAGGCCGGTCAAGTGATGTGGCCAAGGGCCTTGATGATGGCGAGGATGCCATCGATTTAATCGACGCGCTCCTCAGATTTGCACCCGAAGCAGGCGGCGAGGCGTTCGGCGAGATCAGCCGTGGCGGCGGCTCCGGTGGAATGGCCGATCTTACGCAGGAGCTTGCGCTGCGACAGCCCCCGCGCCGGGGGGGACGCATGGGCCGGGGCGTGCCCCCGCAGGGTTAGGTGCCACCCAGCGAGCGAAGGAATCGATGCCCATGGCAAATTGCCGCTTCCCAACGCTCTGCCGTTAGGCTTCCCTTCCGCTGTGCTCACCTCCAGCCATCCTCGTCTTTCCGCCCGCTCGG
>CAIQXC010000729.1 GCA_903875675.1 Akkermansiaceae bacterium | reverse complement strand
TGTCGTGGCAGCCGACGCAGCCGGTTTGTTCGCCGGGCTGGACGACGGTGCCACTGCGCATGGACTGGATCATCATGTCGTTTTCATCGAGCAGCTGGAAAAACACGAAGGTATTGGCGGGCACTGAGAAATAGGCGCTGCCGTCTGCCTCGACCGGGACACAGCCGAGGATGCGTTTGGCGGTGAAGTCGTGCCAGTTCATTCCGGGTGCCTGGAACCCCTGGCCAAACCATTTGCCGTCGGTCCAGGCGCGTTTTTCGGGTGATTCGACGACGCGTAGTTTTTTGACGGCGCCGCGCTTGACGCCTTGCATGTGGGTCCCCTGATAGACGTCGCTCACATACATCAGGCCGCTGGCGTTGGTGAAATTGCGTCGTTGTGGGGAGACTGGCGGACGGGGTGAGGGGGCCAGAGGCATGGCACCGAAGCAACCCGGGGCCTCGGCGTGGACCCGTATCTCGTTGCCGAACACGTCGAGCAGATAGATGCCCATCTGGTGTTGTGGATCACTGCGGGAACAGAGGAAATACTTGCTGCTCAGCGGCCACGGATCCTCATACTTGGGGTTGACGCTGCCGAGGCGGTCGCAATCGAAGTTATCACTATCGCGGAGCGTGGCACGCACCCCGGCCGGCCACGTACGCAGGATCGACGCGTTTCGGTCGGTGTCCAGGCTGGGGTCGATGATGGCCAGCGCGCCCCACATGTTCTGGTGATGGGTGCTGAGGATGCACAGCAGTTGCCAGGTGTCTGGGATGACCCGAGGGTAATACACGGCAGCGGGATCCGCCTTGTTGTTGCCCCACAAAATCGACTGCTGGGTGCCATCCGGGTTGACGGTCCAGAAGCCGTGGGCGTCGCCAAAGTTGCGGTCCACATATTCCCAGCGCTTGTAAACGATGCGGCCGTCGGGCATCAGGCCGGCCTGGTTTTCGAAGAGTGTGCTTTTGGTGATTTGAAGGATGTTAGATCCATCGCCATCCATGCGGTAAAGGTTGGCCCCGATGTCTTGGCTGCACATGTTGAACTTCGGCTCGCGGGTGGAGGAAAACACGATGCCCCCGTCCGGCAGATAGATGGGGTCGAAGTCACTGACGCCCGCCGCAAAGGTGAGTTGCTTGAGCTCACTGCCATCGGCATGAATCTCGTAGATGTGGAAATTTTCCTTCGCGTTGCGGCGCATGGCAAATAGGATTTTTTTAGCGTCGAAGTGGACGCAGGGGCTGCGCACGGTGCCTAACGGGGTATCGACGAGGGTGCGGGTGGTGCCGGTGGTGGTGTCCAGGAGTTTGAGTGCGCCGCCGGGAGTGAACTTGCCCTCGGTGGCCTCGCCGACTTGGTAGAGGGTGTCGATGGCGTGATAGATGGCCACATATTGCGGTCTTGCGACGAACACCAATGGTTGGGCGCGGAGCAGGGGATTGGCTAACAGCGCCCGCTGCTGCAGGTCGGCGAGTTTGGCTGCCACATCGGCCTGATCCGCTGATGCGTCATCGGCGGCTTGTTGGAGGGCGTCGAGTTCCTTGAGGAATTGCGTGCCATCGGGGTAGCGCTCGGCGAAGGTGGCGCTGAGGTCCTCGACGGCGGAGCGCAGGGCGTCCATAGCCACTGGAGCGGAGTCTCCCGGTTGGAGTGTTAGAATCCGCTTGCGCTTGGCGAAGTGGGCGGCACTGGCCTCGGGGTCGATGCGGCCGCTGGCGGTCACATCATCGAGAGTGACGTGTCCCCAGCCGCCGATGTTGCCGTCGAACACCCGCAGAAATACCGGTTTGGCGAGGCATTGTGGCAGGTTCCATTGCACCCGCTCCATGACTTCGGAATTTTTGCCGCGGGCCTGCACCAGTTCTTTGCCGTCGAGTGTGCACAGAGCGACATAAGTGTCTGGATGCGAGCCGCCGCCGATGAGAAAGGAAACATCCGGAGCATCCAACAGGAATATCGGTGACTCGATGACGCCGCGCTGGGTGTCTGCTGATGAATCGTTAGGACCTTCAACGGTGGATAGATGGAACTTGCCTTGGCGGGAGGCATAGGCCCCTTTATTATGATATTCCGGCCGGTCTGTGACCACCCGCACAAACGAACCCTCGACGACTTTCCAGCCTTGGAGATCGCCGGTTTCAAAATCAAAGTGCAGTGGAGCGGCGGAGGCCAGGCTGAGTGAGCCGAGCAGGATGGCCGCGCCTGTGGCCCGATGATGGCGTCGAAGGTTCATGGATTTTTTTGTGGGTGGATAGGAAAAATACCTTTGGCTAGACGCGGATAGCGGCTGGGTGCTACCGTGAGTCCTTGAAAAGCGAAAGATGGCGGCGTTAGGTCAAGTTCCTCATCTTATGTCTGAGGCGCAGCCTCGTTAGCCATTGAGTTTGGCGAAGGCTTTGGGCAGAAACAGACCGTCCTTGCGGATGAGTTTGCCATCGAAGCGGATCTCGCCGCCGCCGTAGTCCTTGCGCTGGATGTTGACGATATCCCAGTGGATTTGCGAGCGGTTGCCGTTGTCGGCGTCCTCGTACGCCTGGCCCGGAGTGAAGTGGAACGAGCCGGCGATTTTCTCATCAAACAGGATATCGCGCATCGGTTCGAGAATCAACGGGTGGACGCCCAAGGCGAATTCGCCGATGTAGCGTGCGCCCTCATCGGTATCGAGGATTTTGTTAAGTTCCTTGGTTTTGGTGCCTGCCTCGGCCTTGATGACCTTGCCTTGTGAAAACTCGAGGCGGATGCCGTCAAACCCGATGCCTTGATAGATTGTTGGCGCGTTGTAGGTGATGAATCCTTCCACTGAATGGCGCACGGGTGAGGTGAACACTTCGCCATCGGGCACATTGTAGCAACCGGCACTGATGAGGGTGGGGATGTCCTTGATGGAAAATCGCAGGTCGGTGCCCGGTCCGGTGATTTCAACGCGGTCGGTCTTATCCATGAGTTTTTTCAGCGCGTTCATGGCCGGGACCAGTGCCTTGTAGTCGAGCAGGCAGACCTTGAAATAGAAATCCTCGAACGCCTCGGTGCTCATGCCGGCTTGCTGCGCCATCGACGGGCTCGGCCAACGCAACACACTCCACTTGGTTTTTTTCACCCGGTAATCCTGCACCGGTCGCAGATGCTTCATGGCCAGTTGCATGCGCTCGACGGGCACATCCGAGGTCTCGGCAATATTGTTGCCGCCGCGGATGGCAATGTAGGCGTCCATGTCGTGCATTTCCGCCAGCAGGTGCTTGCTCATCACCGAGTATTGCCCGTCCTGCGCGCCTTTGAGCAACTCGCGGGTCAGCCGTGCCTGATAGACCCGGACAAATGGCAGCGCTCCCTTGGCCCGCACTTCGCGGATGAGCGCCAAACCGATGGAATCGGGAACATCAAATAAGTCAATCAGGACTTTTTCGTCTTTTTTGAGTGAGGTGGAATAGCGGACCAATTGACGGGCCAGCGCGTCGATGCGAGTGTCGTGCATGAGCCAAGGCTAGTGGCCTACCCGCCCAATTCCAAGTGCGATCTTTACGAATTGCAAGGGGGCAGCCGTTAAAAGGGTGAGTCCTCGCCCCACGGGTCCGGGCTGGTGACGTTCCATTCCTCAACGAGTTCCGGCGGGAAGTCACTGAGGAAACGCGACGGTTGGCAGCTAGAATCCCCGGTGTAGGACTTGGGATTGGTTTGCGGATAGGTGAGGTACAAGTGGTCTTTGGCGCGGGTGATGGCAACGTAAAACAGCCGCCGCTCCTCTTCCAACATCGGCTGGTCATCGGATCCGAGGATTCGACCATTGGGGAATTGCCCGTCCACCAGCCAGATCACAAACACCACCTGCCATTCCAAGCCCTTGGCCTGATGGATCGACGACAGCGTCACTTTGTCCTCGCTGGCCGTGTTATCGGCAGCACCCGGTTGGCCATCGACAGAGCCCATCAATGACAGTTGTGAGAGGAATTCGACGATGTCCTCGAATTTTTCGCTGTAGCGTGAGAGTTGGTCCAAGTCACTGTGACGGCTCTCAAAGTTTTCGAAGCTGGCTTCCAAATAGTCCTTGTAGACGCCCTCCATCACACTGTAAATCATCGCCGCAGGCTTGGCTGGAAATCCGTTGGGCGCGAGCTCGTCGAGTGTAAAACACAATTGCTGCCACGCCTTGAGCCCTTTCTTGGGCACCTTCTTGAAGGGTAGCATGACCTCGGAAAATTTGATGGGCAGTTCGTCACGGGCGGCCCAGCCGGTGTTGAGCCATTCGCGCCAGAGTTTTTCGGCGGCGACGGGCCCGCAACCCGGTAGCATCATCACCAGACGCAGGAAACTTTCCTCATCGCGGCGGTTGGTCACGAAGCGCAGAAACGCTGATACATCCTTGATATGGGCTTGCTCGAAAAAACGCAGACCGCTGGTTAGAATAAAGGGGATTTGCCGCACCGTTAGTTCCATTTGGAGTTCCAGGCTGTGGAAATGAGCGCGGTAGAGCACCGCCATCTCGGCTAACGGCACCCCCGAATCGTGCATTTCAAGCATCCTTTGCACCACAAACGACGCCTGCGCCCGCGGTTCGTTCAGTGCCACCAACGCCGGTCTCACCCCGCCGGCCTCGCGGGCCGAGCGCAGGTCTTTTTCAAAGCGGCCCAGATTGGCTCGGATCGATGCATTTGATAGATCCAGCAACTCCGGCACGCTGCGGTAGTTCGTGTCAATCGTGAACACCTGCGCCCCGGCGTAGTGCTTGGGAAACCCCAAAATGTGCGCCATGTCTGCGCCGCGCCACGAATAGATCGATTGGGCATCGTCGCCGACCGCCATTAGGCTGTTAGACTCACCGGCCAGCATGTCGATCATCCGGCCCTGCACCAGGTTGGTGTCTTGATACTCATCGACGAGGATGTGTCGGAATCGTTTTTGATAGATATCGAGCACCTCGGGCCGGTCTTCGAACAGTCGGACAGTGAGCACCAGCAGGTCATCGAAGTCCATCGCGTTAGAGGCGCGTTTTTTTTCGATATAGCCGAGGCGGACTTGTTCGATTTGGTTGATCCAATCGTAAAACTGATGATAGCTATTGGCGATGATTTGCTCGAGGCAGGTGCCGGAGTTTTCGATCAGGCTGAAGATGGAGGCGAGGACATCGGCCTTTGGGAATTGGCGTTCCTTGGTATGGATTGCACAGGCGGCGACCACCTTTGAGATCATCGATTTTTGGTCGTCGCGGTCGAGGATGGAAAATGAACGGGTGAAGCCGAGGAGCTCGGCGTGGCGGCGGAGGATGCGGCTGCCGACGGAGTGGAAGGTGCCGGCCCACAGGTCTGAGGTGTCTCGGGCAATGAGATCGCGCACCCGGCCGACCATCTCTCGCGCTGCTTTGTTGGTGAACGTCAGCAACAGCACTTGCCTCGGCTCCACGCCGTGATCCAGCAGCCAGGCGACCCGGTACGTGAGCGTGCGGGTTTTGCCCGAGCCGGCACCGGCAATGACCAGTGCCTTGCCCGGCGGCGAGGCCACCGCAGCGTACTGCTCGGCATTGAGCGCGGCAGCGTAATCGATGCCGGAGGTGGCAAGCGGGCGGTGAAGGGTGTAGGGGCGGGCCATGGCGGAAAACAGGCGGAGACAACAACGCCACGAACCGCGCCACAAGGCAATCGCAAACCCCGGATTATTCCAAATCCGAAAGGATCTCGGCGTCTTTATGAAGGAGTCAAGTTTTCCGGAACCGGATGGATTGACGATGGATGAAAGTTGATTTTGTTTTTTCGCTAGGGGTCGAAAGCAGACTTCTGTGGTTCATAGCTGGCGTCCAGCAAGTCCTGGAGGCGCTCGTAATTATAGTTCCGAAGGATGGCGACCATGCCTGCGGCAACCCCTGGATATGTGACGGCAATCTCGTCAAGGATCAAGCGCATGCCGCGGATATTGCCTCGCAGCAGGGCCTCGGCCAAGCGTTCGCGCATGACCACCGGAACAGCACTCAGCTCTGTGGGTGAGAGCGCCGCCGGAGCGGGGGCTGCGGGCGTGCGGCTGCTTTCGTATTCGTAGCGCACTCCCGTGACGCGGCGGACTTCATCCAACAAATCGCTGCGGCGAATGGGCTTTGAAACATAGCCATCGGCTCCTGCTGCCTTGGCAAAACCGGCTTCGTCCGCAATTCCAGACGCTGTCACCACCAGAATCGCCACCGACTGCCCGGTCGGCAGGGAGCGGATGCGTCGGATCGCCTCGTAGCCGTCCATCTCCGGCATGTGCTTGTCCATCAACACCAGATCGACCCGATCGCTCTGCTGCATCCGGCCCAAGGCGGTCGTCGCTCTTTCTGCTAGTTCGACGCTGAAGCCAACGCCCTCTAGCATCATTTTGAGCATGTCGCGGTTGGTGGCGTCGTCGTCCACCACCAGAATGTGGCACGCTGCCTGGCCGGTGGCGAGCCGCCGCACCTCGCCACGCTGCCTTTGGGCCAGCATCTCGTCGCCGCAGGCTCGGCAGCGGAAGGTCAGGCGGAAGCAACTGCCGTGTTCGGGTTGGCTGGTGACGGTGACGTCGCCGCCGAGGGCGCGGGCATAGCGGCGGCTCAGGTGCAAGCCGATCCCGCTGCCTTTGCCGCTGTTGCGGCCGCTTGCAGACTGCACAAACAACTCGAAGATGCTTTCCAGCTCATTAGCCCGGATACCACAGCCGGTGTCGGTGACGTCTATAGCCAATATAAGATCGTCCTTGGGAGTGTCTGAAATGACCGATGGGGTGATGTTCACACTGCCTGTTTGGGTGAACTTGAGAGCATTGCTAACGAGGTTGACGAGGATTTGGCGGATTTTCCCCTGATCGGCATGGATGACTTGCGGGCCGTTAGGGGAGGGGATGATGTTCAATGCCAGACCAAGTGTCTCGGGTTTATCAGCAAATATCAGCAGCACGTCCTCCAACATTTCCTCCAAATCAAAGTCTGCCGGAGCCAACTCAATGGTGCGATTATCGCTGCGGACCAACTCCAAAAGGTTGTCGATGAGCGTCAGCAGGTGGTCGCCACTTCGGGTGATGGCCCTCAGCCGCCCGTTGTTAGCCGATTCCTTATCCTCCAGCTGTATGATTTGCGCATAGCCGAGAATGGCATTGAGGGGGGTGCGGATCTCGTGAGACATGTTGGCGAGAAACACGCTCTTGGACTGTGCTGCCGCCTGCGCCTCATCGCGGGCAACCATCAACTGCTGCTGGAGTTGCCGGGACGCCCTGTCCGCCTTTACCCGGGCATCGAAATGCATGTAAAGCTCAGCCAGCACCCGCATCAGGGCGATCTCCTCCTCTTGCCACACCCGCTCCTGTTGGACGGCGTCGAAGCCGATAAAGCCAATGCAGGTGGCGTCTTGCATGAGCGGCAGAGTGGTGAGCGAGCGGGCGCTCCGAGCCTCCAGCACCGCCCGCTGTTGGCTCCCGGGTGGCATTGCAGCCACGCTGGGAATGGTGAGGACCTGGCCCTGCGAGTGGGCTGCTAGGAATTCCTCAAACCCCTCACGCGGCACGTTTTGCGAGTTGCGGATGCGCGAGGTGACGCCTGCCGCGCACCATTCGTGGGTGTTGGATGCTGCACCAGTTGCCAGATCATAGGCAAAGAGATAGGCGCGGTCCGCAGCGATCATCTGGCCCATCGTCGCCAGGGATTGCTCAATCGCCTCATTCTGCTGCTCGATGGGCACGTTGACAAAGGCCGTGGCAAGATGCATCAGCGCACCTTGGATTTTTGAAACCCGGTCGAGTTCCGCCTCGGCCAGCTTGCGCGGCGTGATGTCAAAAATAATCGAGTGGTTCACGGATCGGCCTGCGAATTGGATATGGCTGGAGCACACCTCCACGTCCCGCAGCGAGCCATCTGCCAAACGATGCCAGGTTTCAAAGCGATGCCCCTCATTCACCTTCAAAGTGGTCAGTGACTCGCCGATGACGCCGTGAGCCTGCGTGTTGATGTCGTAGATACGCATCGTTTTCAATTGTCCGGCAGGATAGCCATAGAAGCGTTCCGCAGCATGGTTTGCATCAAGGATTGACCAATCCGATCGGTCAATTAGAAGCATCATGGCTGAGTTCTGCTCAAATTGGCTGCGGTAACTTTCCTCCCTTTCCAGCAACATCTGCTTGATGCGTTTTCGCTCGGAGATGTTGCGGCTGACCCCGATCACCCCGAGTGCTGTGCCATCCAGTCCGACAAAAGGTGACTTCACACTTTCGTAGGGGAGCGTGCTGCCATCGGTCTGGACTATCCATTCCTCGGATTGCAGTGGCTTTCCAGTGGCCACGGCGGCACGGTCGTTTTCCAGCAGTGAGTCGGCTAGCTCTCGGTCAAATAAATCGTGGTCGGTCTTGCCGATAATCTTGTCAGGCGGCAAGCCGAATATTCGCGCACTCGCCGCATTGACGAGTTGATAGACACCGTCGAGGTCCTTGTAATAAATGGCGTCCGGGAGGCTGTCCACCATCGAGTTGATCAGCGCGGCTTGATGCTTTTGTGCGTCATCGGCCAGGCATTGCTCGGTGACCTCGCGATTCATCAGGCCCGCCTGGCATTGGGGAAGCGCCTCGTTTTCCAACTCGAGTTCGAGCTGGCGAACCCGCAGATCGTGGATCATCTGCCTGATTTCCTCGGGGCTGAGGTTCTGAAGGTCTTCCGCGTTTCGAGCTGCCAGCCCGCTCGCCATCTCCTCCGCCTGCTGACGAAAAACGCTAACTTGGGCTCCGGTGAAAGGGGGGGACATGGATGAAACTAGAAAAATGGTGAAATGCGCGCGCAAAAGTTTGCTGATGCTGGTATAAATGCAAGGCAATAAGTAAATTTACCATGATATTTAGCCGGATGTGAAAGCGGGTCGCGGAACCCAGAGTCCTTGTGAAGGAGTCAAGTTTTCCGGAAGCGGATGGATTGACGGTGGCTGATTTTTGAAGTGAGCTTGGGTCTGAGGCGCAACCACGCTGGCATCTTGGATGTTGACCGACGGGCTGGCTGATTCTACAAGCACGGCATGTCCGATACTTCCGAGCGCCTGACGGCTGCCGCCCTGCAACCCTTTGCGGAAACGCCCGAACTGCGCTTGGCTGCCACCAAGGTGCTGGAGAAAATGGTGCCGGAATCCCATCCGGGTGCCGCTGAAGCCATTGCCCGCTGGGAGGCGCTGGCGGCACGCAAGCAGCGCTATGGCCCGCTGTGGCGTTCGGCCATGGCGCTGGCGCTGGTGTGGCTCTCGGTACCGGTGCTGCTGCATGCGGTGGCCGAGGGATTGCGCTATCGGCTGGTGCTGAGGGGGGGCGAAAGCTCTATCGGTGGCAGGATGTCCGAGCCGGATGCGTCCCGGCCGGATGCGGACATGCTAGCAGGATTGAGCGAAAAGGAAAAATTCCGGCTGTTTGGTGATCTTTCCAAGCCGACGAAATCCGAACAGATCCGGGCGCTCTGGGACAGTGCCGCGGACGATCCGGGCTGCTTTGCCGCTTATGCAATCTATTACCGGGGGGACCATGGCAAGTATCCGCCGGATTTTCTCGCCACCGCGCGGCGGCTTGATCCGGGCAATGCCTGGTTCACGTACCTCGCGGCGGGTGAGTTGGCCAGTCAAGCGGTCAAGTCTGAGATACAGACGAGCCAGGCGAGGCGGGCCGGCGAGTTGCGCTCATGGAAAATCACCGATGAGGCGAAGCTCGATGAGGCATTGGCCTTGTTGCGAGTCGCTAACCAACAAGCATCGTGCGTGAACCGCAAAACCGAATTTGTGGCCGCTCGAATGCCGTCGTTCCGGCAGGACGATCAACTGGCACGCTGGGAATTGCTCGGGTATCTCATAGGCGACTTCAACTCAGACATCAACCTGCGCCATTTGAACGAGGCCATCGCGGCGAAGGCATGGCTCGTCGGCGGATCCGGGGACGCCTCTCAATTCAAACCCTTGCTAACGGATGCAGATCGATTTTTACAGAGAGTCGGAGCGATGGAGAATCCTTCGATCATCCATGCGTTGGTCCACAAGTCCAACGCCTTCCAACTGACCCGGTATTTGCAAGCCGCTGCCGAAAAACTCGGACTCGACGAGGACGCCGCTCGCCTCGGGAAAATCAAACAGCGCTTTGATCAATGGATGGCAGCCAAAAAAGGCAATGGCAATGGCACTGCTGATGCCATCAGGATGCACAGCGGCCTGTTCATTCAACCCGGTATTTTTTATATGCACAACTTGGCGAAGAACCCGCCTCCGCTGGCCGACGAGGACCTGCAACCCGGCCGGATGATCGATCATTTGTTGGCCGCTCGTGCTTGCTCGCTGGTGTTGTGGGTGTTGTTGGGATTGGCGCTGCTGGCGGTGGCGCTCTACCGCTTCTGCCTGCCGCAAGCCGTGCTGCGGCTTGCCCAACACATGAACGCGCTGCTGATGCCGGTGGACTGGGCGTGGATCTTTGGTGCCGGGCTGTTGCTGCCCTTTGGCTATGTGACGGCACTCACGCGGCTGACTCCACTGGGCGGGCAGGCATGGGGGCTCAAAGCGCTCTACGGGATGTTGCCGGCTGCGGATTTTCTGGCGATGGGCTTGTTACTTCTGGTGGTGCCGGCCTTGATCGCACGCTGGCGGCTCGGGCGGCGGGCCGCAGCGCTGGGCGTCTGTCCTGGCCATGCGCGGCTGGGCTGGCTGGCGGTAGTGGCGGGGCTGGTGTTTGTGCCGCTGTTCGGCTTGATGGAACCCCCGTTTGAGAGCATCGAGGCGCGGGTGGTATGGCGGGTTATTTTGTTGGTTCCGCTGCTGCTCGTAATTTTTACCAGTGTGGTTCGGGCCTTGGCGGTGAGTTTCAGCCGCCAATTGTCCCGGGCGGCGGTGGCCCTAACGCTCATTCCGGCGTATGCCTGTGCGATGCTTTTGCTGGTGGCGTCGATGCCCGTCTATCAGGTGGCGCAGGCGTCATGGCAGAAGCGGGAAAAGATGGGTGAAGTCATGGCTAGCGGTGGCCTTCATTGCGAATCCGAGGTGGCTGACGAGATCTTGAAAGAAGTCCGTGAATTGCTGGAATGAATTGGCGATTTTTAAAGTGAGCTTTGCTTGCTGCGGATGCTCGGTTTTAAGCCTGAAAATATTCTTGCGCGGCTCCTGCGCCTCACCAAGGAAGCCATCATTCACTACCTCCTTGAGAGCGCCGAAAGTTGAGAAATGCCCTCTGTCACTTCACCCGTCTTTGATCCAAGCGTCCTGCATAACTGCATGGCTGAGCACCGTGACGTTCCAGTTCTTCGATGCCGGCGGCAAGGATAGGGGAATTCCGTGGCGTATGCTGGCCCGCAAGGTGGACTTTGATCCGCTCAGCCTCACCTATAAAAAACCGGTGGCAACGGGACTGCTGTTGATTCCGTTCTCACTGGCAACGGCGGCAGAATCAACTGGGATGGCGGCTTCGATGGCAACTGGGTCACCTACCCCTTGTAGGGTAACCACCGGGGCTTTTCTCCTGGAAATTCATTTTGACAAGGCTGGATGGATAGGTATTTTTCGGCGTCCGCCATTTTCCTTCATGATTCCAACTAAACCTCAAATTCCCTTGCTCCCCTCTGTCGCTCCAGTCGGGAGCTCGCCCCCCGGTCTTCACCAGGGGAGGGGATTCTATCAGTCGTTCCGGCCGCTCCCCCCCCAAAAGAAATCGCATGAATTTTGATTTGCAGATACTGAAGTTTCTTAACAGCCTTGTCAGCGACAAGAGTTTTTTCTATCATCTGGCAACCGCCTTGGTAGGTAACGCATTGTTGATCAGCGGACCGTTGTTTGCCTGTCTTGCGATCGTTTCGCTTTCGCAATCCACCCCGCTGCATAAAAGCAAGATCGTGTTGGGTTATGCTGGGGTTTTGGTCAGTGTGGCCGTCTCAGTTTTCTGCCAAGGTCATATAGCCGTCCACATACGGCCGATATTGGACCAATCATTGAACCTTCCGAACATCGTTGACTGGCCTCCAGATGCCTTTTGCCACAGGCTATATTCGTTTCCAAGCGATACGGCGACACTTTATTTTGGAGTTTGCGCAGTTGTGTCTATTCAAAATCGTGGGCTGGGGGTGCTGTGCCTCATTTTGACATGGTTCACGGTTGGGTTCAGCAGGATTTCATTGGGCTTACACTATCCAAGCGACATATTATCGGGTCTGGTATTGGCATTCAGCTTGGTTTATGCTTTCACTCATCTGAAAGCCGCGCAAGCCCCCATCCAGAGGTTTATGTTGAAGTACGATGCCAAGTCGATACTTTTCCATGTTGTTGTCGTGTTGTTCTGTGCCGAAGCGTACTCGCGATTTGCCAATTTGCAGATGATCTATCAGGTTTTGGAACGCCTGGGAAAAGGCGGCGTGTGACCGGGTGTCGCAAGGAAGGTCACCTGAGAGCTACAAATATGGTTTTTGACCGGAGTGGCAAACTGGTTTTTGATTAGCTCAATTCCCGGGTGGCACGTAAGGCGAGGTGCCGTTGTTGGCGATACCCCAGCCACGTCCACCCCCAGGCGTTGGCGGCGATGAGGGTGACGAGTAGCGCGATCCAGCCGAGGGATTGGGTGATACCACCGGCAGATAGGCTTGGGAGGATAGCCACGAGGGCGGCGAGCACGCCGATGCCCAAGCCCCAGCGGATGAACTGAGCGGCCTCGCCGAACACGACTTGGCGGATCACGGCAGGGGGCACGCCCAAGGTGCGGAGGATGGCGAATTCATAGCGGCGTGCGTGCAGGTTTCTGGCGGTTAGGAGGCCGAGGCCGGCGCTGCCGACGAGCACGCCGAGCCCCCCGAGCAGATGGAAGATTGCCAGATAGGTATTTTCGACGCTGTTGAAGGCGACGAGTCGATCGCGGGTGCTGGTCACTGTAGCGCCCTCGTCGGCGAGTGCCCGCTGCAATTCGGTGCCGCCCGGCACCGCTGCTCCTGCGGCATTTTCCAGCAGGAACAAGCGAGGACCGTCGGCTGACGGGTAGTGTTGGAGCAAGCCGGCCTCATCGACCACCAAGGATCCTTGGAAGACGGTTCCGTCGAGGGTGCCGGCCAGTTCCACAGGAAACTCGCGGCCCCATTCGTCGTGATAGATCAGGTGATCGCCGAGGTTTTTTTTCAAGACCCACAACAGGGTTGTCTCATCGACGAAGGCTCGAAGCACCGGCCCTCCGCGCAGACAGTCCCAACTTTTGGCGCAGCCGGGAAGTACCTGCTTGATCGGGAAGGCACCGAGTTTGGCGAGGGCCGCCACATCGGTCGCTAACAAGCGAGGACGAGCCACGCTGTTGAGATTGAAGCAACTCGCATCGTCGCCGGGGCCGATGCGCAGCGGCAGTACCCGGCCAAAACGGCCACGTATATCTCCCAAGTCCAGCACGTCATCCGCCGCCGGGTGGGTGGTGCCTCGGGTCACGGCACGGGTTGTTTCCACCCACCATGCAAAGCCGCCCGCACCGCTCTCGCGTTGTTGCCATGCATCGCCGTCGTGCTTGTGGAATGCCGCCACCGCCACCACCAAAAACACGCCGCTGGCCAGGCTGCCCACCACCACCAGACTGCGGGTGCCGCGCCTGGCGCAATTCAACTCAGCCAAGCGCCGAGGCGTGAGTTCTTCAACCATCGCCGCCGTCACCCTGCGCCGAAGTACCCATTGATAGACCGCCAGCCCGGCTGACAAAAACAGGCAGCCCCCCAGGAAAAATCCGCCGGCTACCCCTAACAAACCACTTCCGCCCAGCGCGGCGACCCCGCCCGCCGCATATCCAAGCGCCCACCACGGCACTCGCTGCGCGTTCGGCCGCGTCACTTCCTCGTTGCCCGCCTCGAGGCGCATGCTGGCACTTTGCCGTGCCTGCTTGCGAGTCACCAGCCAGATGACAAGCATCATCAGGCACACGAAACCCGTCAATCCACCTACAAGTGTGTTGGCTTCAACGTGGAAGTGCAGCCAGCGCTGGCCGCCCGCCCCGCCCCAGATGGTTTCCAAAATACCTAGCAAAAGGCGCGTATAGGCCACCGCAAGCAGCGTGCCGATGCCACTGCCAAGAGCCACCACGCACAGGCCTTCCAGCAGCCGCCAGCGCAGGATCTTGCCAGGTGCGACGCCCAGCGCCGCCAGCAATCCGCTCTCGCGGTTGCGTTGCTCAATGTGAAAGCGGAACAACATCGCCGTGAGAGCCACCGCCGAAACTATCAGGAACAGGCTCATTCCTAACAATAGGCCGGCAAAGTCCACCGGCGAGTCCGCCGCTGCTCGTGCCTGAGAGCCGACGTCCTGCAACGTTAGGCCCGCCGCCGCCGGAGTTAGTGTATC
>CAIQXC010000728.1 GCA_903875675.1 Akkermansiaceae bacterium | reverse complement strand
TTTCCGAGATCAAGACCCAGACATTTGATTCCAAGGATGCGGAAGCACGCCAGCGGGAGACCAGCCTGCTGCTGGCGCTCTCCCACGCCGCCGACGCCTTCAACAACAGCGAGGTGGACATCCGCCTTGAAGAAACCGTGGCCGGCACCGCCCAAATCGTCACCTACAAGACCCACAGCCTCAGACTCCAGAAACCATTCACCAGCGACTTCGATGAGCACTGACCCCATACTCGATCCCGCACTTGTTGAAACCCCCGAGCCATTCGTGGTGGTGCCACGCCAGTTGAGTGCACTGGACCAAAAAATCCTCCTGCATTTCCCGGGGCTGGTCGTGCGAAAGGATCTAACCAACGGGTTGAAGCAAAACGCGGTGGTGCCCACCTATGTGCTCGAATACCTGCTGGGCCAACACTGCGCGACAGACGACAATGAGGTGATCAAGGCCGGTCTCGAATCCGTGCAAAAAATCCTCGCCAAACACTATGTGCATCGGAATCAGGCGCAGTTGGTCAAATCCACCATCAAGGAGAAGGGCCGCCACAAGGTCATTGATAAGCTCACGGTGGAACTCAACGACAAAGGTGGATTCTACGAAGCCGTGTTCACCAATCTGGGCATCAAGAAAGTGCCGGTCTCCGATGACTTTGTCCGGCGCTTTCCCAAACTGCTGGTCGGCGGCATCTGGTGCATCGCCGATGTGACCTACGAGGTGCCGGAGGACCCTAAAGCAAGTCCATGGCAGATTGATACCCTCAAGCCAATCCAGGTGGCTGGTATCAACTACGAGCAGTTTCTGGCAGCCCGGGCACAGTTCACCACCGAAGAATGGATGGACGTGTTGATGCAGAGCATGGGCTTTAATCCGGAGATGTTCGGGCGACGGGCGAAGTTGCTGACCTTGATGCGGCTCATTCCGTATTGTGAGCGCAACTACAACCTGATCGAACTCGGGCCCAAGGGCACCGGTAAATCCCATATCTACGCGGAGTTCTCGCCGCACGGCATGCTCATATCCGGCTCGGAAGTGACCGCTCCCAAACTTTTTGTCAGCAATGCGAGCGGCAAGATCGGGCTCGTGGGTTTCTGGGATTGCGTCTGCTTCGATGAGTTCGCCGGCAAGGACAAGAAGGTCGATAAGGCGCTGGTGGACATCATGAAGAATTACATGGCGAACCGCACATTCTCGCGCGGCATCGAGCAACTTACCGCCGAGGCGTCCATGGTCTTCATGGGCAACACCAAAAAATCCGTCGCGTACATGCTCAAGCACTCACACTTCTTCGAGCCGCTGCCGGACAAATACATTGACTCCGCGTTTCTGGACCGCATCCACGCCTACAACCCAGGCTGGGAGGTGGCTACCATCCGCCACGATCTTTTCACCGATGGCTATGGCTTCGTCGTGGATTACCTCGCCGAAGTTTTGAAGCACCTCCGCACCGAGGACTTCACGGGGGCCTACAAAAAGCACTTCGAGATCACCTCCGAGGTGTCGACCCGCGACCAGACCGGCTTTGAAAAAACCTTGTCCGGTCTGATGAAAATTCTCTTCCCGGACGGCAACGCCACGCCGCTGGAAATCGAGGAGCTGCTAGCCTTTGCCATGGA
>CAIQXC010000727.1 GCA_903875675.1 Akkermansiaceae bacterium | reverse complement strand
CTGCCGGAAAATGAAATCATGACCCTGCTGGCCACCGGCACGACCAGCGCCGGTTTGGAAAACACTCAGGCAGCATCCTCGCGTGCTATTCAACTCTTCGCCGAGGAAGTCCGCCGCGGCCGGGTTCCCTACTCCCGCCAACTCCGCCCCTTGCTCGGCTTGTTCGACCGTGTCGATTTCAGCCTCGCCGAGACCGATCCGTACACCAGTGGCTCACTGTCCACGGCCACCATCAACCTCAGCGACCACTGGCTCGTCTCCGCCGGCATGGGCCAGGACGGCAGCTCCCGTGTTATGGGAATTTGGCGTGTCTCGTTTCGATAAAGAAAGACAGAAGCCCGTGACGAAAGACAGGAGACGATGAGACAGGAGACAGAAGAGGAGGAGACAGGAGATGAGAAACGAGAGACAGGAATGAAAAGAGCCATGCGCTGCCCAAGGGCTCTTCTCCTGTCTTGGAGCGAAGCGGTCTTCTGTCTTTCAGCGCAGCGGTCCTTTGTCTGCGGGCTTCTGTCTTTGAGCGCAGCGGCCTTCTGTCTTCCTTCGGCTACCGCCGAAACCAGAATCCGCATCCAAGGACTCCACGACAAAAGCGAGCAACAGGTGCTCGACCTGATGGGAGGCAGGCTCGATCAGATTCACGGCAGCCCTGCCTCACCCTCGCGGGCCGATGATGCCGCGTTCCTGCTCCGACAGGTGATGTTGCATGACGGCTACACCGGAGTCGAGGTCGGCTGGCGAATCGCTGGTCCTAACGAAATCGTACTAACCGTCGCTCCGACATCCCGCCTGATGCTGGGCAAGGTGACCGTGTTGGGGGTGGAGAACCGGGAAACCGTCCGCCTGGCCCGCCTATTTCGCAGTTCGGCGGAAAAGGATCTGGCTGTCGATGACTCGCCACCGTTCCGCGAGGAGGACGTTGCCACCGGCCTGAGCTATCTCAAACAGGATTTGCAGGCGCGAGGTTTCTGGGAGGGCGTGGCGGTGATCGAAAATCTGGAGCCCGATCACACCGGAGACACCCGCGATTTCGTCCTCCGCATCATCCCTGGACCGCTCTATCACATCGCGCCAGCCAAGGTTGCCGGTCCCGCCACCGGCAGCGCAGCCGTGGACCTGACACGCGCCGCCACAGCTCAATTCACCGGACGTCCTGCCACCACCGCCAATCTCAACGCCATGCGCAGCGCCGTGGAGGCAGCCTTCCTCAGTCGTGGCTACCCCGATGCCAAAATTACCATGGGCCGCTCACTAGCCAGCCCGGACTTTATCCCCGAATTCACCGCCGAACTCGGCGGCCGTGTGCGCCTCCGCCACCTAGCCGCCGATGGCTTCCAACGAACCAACCCGCAACGCATCCAACGTCGCATGCGTGACCTCGAAGGCGCTTGGTATGACAAAGCCGTCATGAACAAACGCCTGCGCGAATTACTCGCCACCGGTGCCTTCGCCTCAGCCCGCGTCGAAACCCTCCCGCGCGGCGAAAACCTCATCGATGCAACCCTCCACTTCGAGGAAGCCAACGCCCGCGAAATCACCCTCGCCGCTGGTGCCGGGTCCTATCAGGGACCTATCGCCCGCTTCGCCTATGCCGACCGCAATCTATCCGGCCTATTGCTAGGTTTCAGCGCCGGCCTGGAATTGAGTGGCCGCGGGGTGTTGGGCGAAACCCGCATCACCGACCCCTGGTTATTGGGCACGGACTACGCGGGCAGCGCCCGGGTGTATGCGCTCATTTCCGCCCCCGACGGCTATGATTCGTTTGCCAGCGGCATCGATGGCAGCGTCGGCCGCAAATTCGGTGAGCATTACAAAATCGACTTGCTCGCCGGGTGGTCGGTGGTCAACAACAGCTCTCACGGTCTTCCGACCGCCAGCTTGGGCGAAACCGTTTACAGCCACCCACAATTGCGCCTCACCCAGACGCTCGAGTACCGCGACAACCCGGTGTTGCCCAAATCCGGCTGGCATCTTGAGTTGCCCATGGAATCCGGTGCTGCTATCGGCAATACCTCCACCAGCTATTTCAAAGCCGCCCTGCTTGGCGGCTGGTATATTCAACTCAACTCCGACTATCAACTCGCCTTGGGCGGCCAGTGCGGCATGCTCATTCCCACTGGCGATGGCAGCGGGTTTCCCATCGACCTGCGCTATTTCAATGGCGGCGCACGCAGCGTCCGCAGCTTCCCCGAACGCGACCTAGGCCCCAACGCCGGCACTGCCAACTATCCCACCGGCGGCGACGCCTACTGGACGACCAACCTCGAACTCATCCGCCAACTCCCAGGCACCGTCAAACTCGTCGGCTTCCTTGACGCCGGCACCCTCAGCCAAAAATATTCTAACATTTTCGCCGCCGACGTCGAACTCGCCGCCGGCCTCGGCCTGCGCCTAGACCTACCCATCGGTCCGTTGCGCCTCGAATACGGCTTCAATCTGACCCGACGCCCCGGCGACCCCACCGGTGCCTTCCACTTCGCCATCGGCACAGCGTTTTAACCCGGCTTGGCAGACCTGTGAGTTAGCCCGAGTTTCTTATTATGAGGCTGCAGCCCTTGATTTTGCAGGGATCCGTATCAAAAGGCACTACAAAGTCGGTGGGGGCTTCAATTTCATTTTCGAGTTCATTTCATGACGAATTTTCTGGCGGGGCAGGCTCGTTTCCAATCGATGCCGAGGCGTTGGTAAACCAGTGCCTGCTCGGCATCCGGGCGGCCCGGCTTGCGCACCTTGATGACCCGCCCATCCGTGAGCGGCAGGTATG
>CAIQXC010000726.1 GCA_903875675.1 Akkermansiaceae bacterium | reverse complement strand
TGTAGCACATCGTCTGAGCAATTTGGCCCTCAATGGCGTAAATCATGCCGGGGATGGCGTGACGCAGCTAGCAAAAAATGATTTGATAACAGCATATAGCGACGCCGCTGGACGATCCTATGACACCAACTATGCGGATGGCTTTGCTCTGGTTGGGACTCTCACTTCCGGGGTTTACAACGGGAGCGGCTCATTGGCAATTTCGGGATCTCTAACTCTCGATGCCCAAGGAGATCCAAATGCCGTGTGGATCTTTCAGACAGCAACCACTCTCATCACCGCATCCGGCAGCAATATTATTCTCACTGGCGGTGCCCAGGCCGGCAATGTCTTTTGGCAGGTCGGAAGTTCAGCGACGCTTGGAACGGGCAGTGAGTTTACGGGGAGCATTCTGGCCTATACATCAATCACACTGGATACCGGAGCCTCGGTGAATGGTCGGGTGTTGGCACGCAATGGTGCAGTCACTATGGATTACAATACCATCAACGTGCCAGAACCTTGTGTCACATTACTGTTTGGCATCGGGACGGTTGCTTTGTTTGCCGGCAGGCGGCGTTTGCCGGTTCAAGCATTAGTGCCAGCACGGATTAGAATGACACGCCACGTGGTGAGCGTCTTCAGTTCACCTCAATGAGCACAGTGTGCATCATTCGCTTCCTTATGCAATGAATCGATAATCCCGAGGAAACGAATGCGTTAACTTTGTAGGTCCCGGTCAACGTGGGCTTCTACCGGCCTTCTGTTGTGCAACGCTATCCCGGAAGCCGCAATGAAAGCCATCCTCCGCATTTTGCTTCGTGTCTCATTCCGCTTTCGGGCTTACGACTTGGACGCACTGAACACGCCCGGGCCGGTGCTGTTGATTCCGAATCACACCTCTTGGCTCGACTGGCTGTTTCTTTGGGTCTGTCTGGAAGACGATTGGAAAATGGTCTCTTCCAGCGTCTCAGCAAAGGCAAGCTGGCTGCATCGTAGGATCATGATCAACCGCTATACCCTGCCGGTAGATCCCGCGTCGCCTTACGCGGTGAAGCGTATGGCAGAGTTTCTGAAAGGCGGCGGACGGCTCGTTCTCTTTGCCGAAGGCCGCCTTTCGCGGACAGGCAGCTTGATGAAGCTATTTGAAGGTACGGGATACTTGATTTTCAAAACAAAAGCAAAGGTCATTGCTGCTTATCTGCGAGGTGCCAGCCGCCTGCCATTTTCCCCAAATCCTGACGGTAAGAAGTATTTTCCAAAAGTGACGGTCCATTTCAGCGCCATACTGACGGCTCCGGAATTTGGAGATATTAGCACCGGTCAGGCGAGAAGGCAGCTGTCCAGTTGGCTCCGCGATCAGATGGTACGCCAGCAGTTCGATGTCGAGATGAGTTTCGGTGCACAAAATATGCTCGCGGCGGTGGCGGAAGCCGCACGATCATATTCCAACCATGTTGTTCTCGAAGACGCGATGCAGCAAACGCTGACTTATCGCAAGCTGATGATAGGCGCTGACGTGCTGGCGCATGCCTTGCGAGGGAGAGTTGATGGTGGCGAACGAATCGGTCTGCTGCTCCCGAATGTCAATGCCACCCCGGTTGTCATCCTAGCGCTGTGGAGTATGGGCCTGGTGCCCGCTATGCTCAACTTTTCCTCTGGAACGCCTACCATGCTGGCATGCGCGGATCTCGCCGGACTAAGACATATCATCACTTCGCACGTCTTTCTAGAGCATGCCAGACTCAATGTTGACGAATTTTTGAAGGCAGGTGTCAATCTAATCTATCTCGAAGACGTGCGTATCGGCATCAACGACTATCGAAAAATTCTAGCACTTATTCGACACGTACTTCTCCCTCCAACTTTTAGCCTCCATCCGCTATCCGCTGTCTCCACCGCAGTGATCGTATTTACGAGCGGCTCCGAAGGCGTGCCCAAGGGCGTCGAGCTAACACACGGGAATCTGCTCGCCAATATCCGCCAGATTCTGGCTGTCACCGATTTGACCAGCCGCGACCGGGTTTTCAATTGTCTGCCGCTCTTCCACAGCTTTGGCCTCACGGTAGGAATGTTCCTGCCGCTGGTGCGAGGAATCTACATCTTCCTCTATCCTTCGCCTTTGCATTATCGCATGGTGCCAGGCGTGCTTTATGACCGCGACTGCACGGTATTTCTTAGCACAAACACCTTCCTAAACGGCTACGCGCGTAAGGCACATCCCTATGATTTCCGCAGTCTTCGGTATTTATTCGCCGCCGCCGAGAGATTGCAAGAGGCCACAGCGCTCACATGGTCGCAGAAATATGGCATCCGCGTCCTCGAAGGGTACGGCTCGACCGAATGTGCTCCTTGCATCAGTGTCAACACGCCGCTCGAACCCCGCTACAGCTCCGTTGGCCGATTTTTGCCCGGGATAGAATACAAGTTGGAACCGGTCGAAGGAGTGGAAGACGGCGGGCGGTTGTTCGTGCATGGCCCTAATGTAATGAAAGGCTACCTGAATCCAGAGGCGAACGCGAACTTCCAAGCTCTCGGCGGCTGGTATGACACTGGCGACATCGTAAGTTTGGATGCAGACGGCTATCTGTACATTCGCGGGCGGGTGAAGCGCTTCGCCAAAGTGAGTGGTGAGATGGCGAGCCTTTCGGCGGTGGAGGACGCACTGGCGATGGCGTTTCCGCAACACGGCTTGAGCTGCCAAGTCGCAATCATGACGCGTGCCGATGAATGTAAAGGTGAGTCGCTAATCGCGGTTACCAATGATCCGAAGCTGACTCTGGAAGAAATCCGTGCCGCCGTCAAAGCCAAGGGGTTGACAAATCTCAGCACACCGTGCGAGCTCAGAGTGGTGAGCAACATCCCGATGCTCGGCACTGGCAAGGTGAACCTCCGCGAGCTTCAGGCGCTGCTGGAATCGCGACCGAATCCCCCCTCTCCCACACCGCCGGGCAAGTAGAGCTTACCCCCCGATCGGGATAAGTCCCGCTCAACGACGACTCCTAGGAGTTCCTTGCTTGCC